>JAQCIA010000038.1 GCA_027620105.1 Verrucomicrobiota bacterium
TCGATATGGCCCGAGTGTTGGCGGGTTCGTCCCCGGTGCGTATGGATGTGCAGGAAAGTTCGCCCCACTCGCGACCCAATGACGACCTGTCAGAGCGGCTGCAGCGGAATGCCGAAGCGGCCTTCTCGGTGATTGCGCAAGGAGAGCACGTGGGGCATGGCCCAGCGGGGGGGCTAGGCGAGATCCTTGTACAGGATTTTCGAGAGTCGACCGCTTCCTTCGTACTTGGCGCGCCGGTCCGGTGGCAGCATGGTGACTTCCCCCTCCTTAAAATTGCCCTTCTGCACGAAGTAGTTGAAGGTCTGGGTGGAGAGCGCGAGCAGCCGCTTGATTCCGAGTTCCCGGGCTTTCTGCTCGGCGTAGGTCATGAGTTTTCTGCCGATTCCCTGGTTTTCATGGGATTCGGCGACGCATAAGCATTCCAATTCGGCCACTTTCTCATTGCCCATCGCGTATATTCTCAAGCCCGCACAGCCGACAACGTTGCGATCGACCTCAAACAAGAGAAAGTCGGCAATGCGTTCCGTGATTTCCTTCCGCGTGCGTGGCACGAGTTCTTCCGTGGCAACGGGGGAGCGGATCAGGCTCAGGATAGCGCCGGCATCCTTCTTCTTGGCTCGCCGAATGGCCTCGTATTCATTGGCATAGATCATCGTGCCGATGCCTTCATTCGAAAAGATCTCGGTTAGCAAGGCCTCGTCGTCCCGCCCGTCGATGATGTGCACCCGCGCCACGCCATTCTTGCAGGCGCGCAAACCGTGCTGCAGCTTTGAGGCAATTTCCGGGCTCAAATCCTTCTGGTGTCGCTTCAGGTAGTCCTCGGCTTCGGCGACGGACATTTGCGACACAAGGCTGCCGTTCTGGCTCAGCCCGTTGCTGGTGGTGACGAAGATGAGTTTGGCGGCCTTCAGTGCCTCGGACACCTCCAGCGCGACACCGTCCGAGTTGACGCGATAGGTCATGCCGCTGCCGTCGAACCCCAGTGGCGGGATTACGGGAATGATCCCGTCATTCAACAGCTTCTCAAGGAATACGACATCGACGTTTTCCACCTTGCCGGTGAACTGCTGGTCAACGCCATGGAGGATGCCGGACGGGTGAGCGATGACGGCATTGGAGACAGCCGCGCGTTGATCGGTTTCGTTCAGGCCCTCCAGGATTTCGTGCGCCAGTCGGCTGGATGCCAGGAGTGCGAGTTGCAGGGTCTCCGGCGAGGTGAGACCCATGCCGTCGAGGTTAGACGCAGGTACACTGAGATCCCGGCTGAGTTTTTCGATCAGCACGCTGGCGCCGTGGACGAGTACGATACGAATGTTCAGGCTGCGCAAGACGGAGATGTCCAGCAACAGATTGCGGAAGTTTTCCGAGGTGAGGACGGCGCTGTCGATGTTCAGGACAAAGATTTTGTCCCGGAATCCGACGCTGTAACTGAGAATTCCCCGCAGGTCAGCCGCTTTCATGGCGCGGATAGTGCAATAGCATCGACGCGTGTGCAATAGCGATGTGCGCAATGGCGGCGGGGCGAATTCAGCGGGATGGCCGTTGTCCGGCATGATCGCCTGCAGCCAGCCGCAGTCACGTAAGTGTCGGGCATGTTCTGGCTGTCATCCGCGTGGGTCTGGATGGCGACGTTCGGGCAGTTGCGCAGGCGCGTGGTGTGGGCGCTGTCGATGGCATTGTGGGCGGAGACGTGCACATTTATCTGGAGCCGCGGATTGGCCCGCAGGAGTGGCGTTACAGCATGGATGTGCGGATTTACTGGGTGGCAATGCCCCAATAGGAGGAACCGATTCCCGGCAAGCCGCGCGCGAATGCGCGTAGCTTGTTTTCACCTACGGGTGGTCACAGCCAGGCTGTAAGCTGTTGCCGCAATAGCCGTCGCGCGCGATAGAGCAGTGATTCGATGGATTTTGACGAGGTGCCGAGCACAGCGGCTGCTTCGTCGACAGAGAGGCCTTCCCATGTGCATAGGACCAACGCCTCGCGCAGCCGTGATGGGAGCCGGTCAATCGCCTGCTGGACGGCGGCGGTGTGCTCGGTCGCCGCGGTGGCTTGCTGTGGATTCTGTCCGTCTGCCGGGAGGGTCTCTCCCAAGGATTGCCCGGTGCTGCCAACTTCAAGATCCAGCGAGAGGCTAGGGTGGCGTGATTTCCACCGGAAGTGATTGCGCGCCAGGTTTGCGGCGATCGTGAACAACCACGGCGAGAACCGCGCAGACGGGCGGTATCGCTGGCGATAGCGGTGCACGCGCGCAAATGTCTCCTGTGCGAGGTCCTGGGCGTCGGCGGCATTCCCCACCGTGCGTGTCAGAAAGCGCAGGACGGAACCGGCATGACGGTCCATGAGACGATCAAGGGCGGCGTTCTCGCCACCCGCGAGCCGCACCATATCGTCACGGTCGAGGGTATCCGAGTCAGTGGTGTCCATGCGTTGTGCGATGAGCATCGGCCATGCTCGTTTCCACTTCCTCGTGGCGGGCCAGGGTGATGCGACGCATTTCGGCGAGATAGCGGCGGCCCTGATCGGCGGGCATCGCCTGGCTGACGGTCTCAAAATGGACCAGCATGGCGGCCTGGCATTCCGCGCGCACGGACGCGACCAGCCGCTGCTGCGCGTCGATCTGGTCAGGCGCGGCTTTGCCGTTTTGCAACTGCTGCAAACGTTCCTTGGCGTCAGCGATGCGGACACAATGAAACTCGCACTGCGGACGGTAGCCATCGTGCAGGGCGCGAACGCGGGCCAGCTCCGCGTCGGACAGATGAAACTCCAGCCGAAACCATTCCAGATCGTCGGCTGGTTGTTCGCGGGTGGACACAGCGACCCGGCAGGAGATCCGATAGGTGGCAACAGCAACGCCGGTGGCGACGAGGGCTGCCACGATCAAGATTGGCAAGGTTTTACGCATGCGCTTCATCACCTATGCATCATGTGGCGGAACGACGGCAGCGACGTAGCGTTCCAGTGCCGCCTGCCGTACGGTGACGTTTCCGGACAACGTGCCCGCCGTCCCGCTGAGGACCATGAGCGTGGCCAGGGCGGCCAGCGCGATGCGCGGGCGCAGCAGGACTTCGGCGAGCTGATCCAGCCAGACGCCAAAGGCCAACGCGCCGGCATGCGCGTTATTGCGTTCAATGCGCTGCCACGCACGCTGATGAAAATCCGGTGGGACGGTTGCTGCCGGGCGTGACCGGCGCAGAAGGGCGTCCAACGTGCGGTCGTCGATGTCGTGTTGCTGCGTGTGGCTCATGGCTGCTCCTTCATTATGGCGTACACCGTGGCGGAGGCAATCACGCAATCCCTTGCTGAGACCGCGGTTTGCTTGTCTGGTCATGCCGAGCGCGCATGATCAGGGCTTCTTTCGCAGTTTGTATTCCCAATACCAGGTGAAAAAGACAGGGACGGAGAAGAGCGAGATGAAATCGAAGACCATGCCGCCGATGACGGGCAGGACCATGGGTTGCATCAGCTCCGCGCCACGGCCGGTGGTCCAGAGCACGGGGATGAGGGACAGCAGCGTGGTGGTGTTGGTCATGATGGCCGGGCGGCGGCGGCGCAGTCCGGCGTGGAAGACCCGGCGGTGAACGTCGGCGATGTCGTCGGGTGGCGTTTTGAACTGTTCCTGAATGTACGTGCCGAGCAGGATGTTATCGTTAAACATCACGCCGAGGAGCACGAGAAAACCGACAACAACGGCGGTGGTCATTTCCGCGCCCCACAGCCAGACGAAGAAGAATCCGCCGGCGGTGCTGACCACGGCGTTGCAGAGGATGATGATGGCCGTGATGAGCCACGAGCGGGTCCCGGCATAGATGAGCAAGACCATGACGGTCATGGATACGGCAATGATGCCGCGCAAGGTGGCGTCCGCTTTCAGTTTTTGTTCATAGCGACCGACCCAGCGGTAGGTGGCACCCGGGGGCAGGGTGAGGCGTCCATCCGCCAGCGCGGCGCGGAGGCGGGCATCGGCATCGCGCACCACGTCCACTTCGCCGCGGCCCTGGGCATTTAGCAAAACATACTGCGTGCGCAGGCCGCCTTCCGAGCGGATGGCCATGGGGCCGATTGCGTAGGTGAATCCGTCGGCGCTGGGATGCTGGGCGACGACGCGAACGGAACCGGTGTCCCCTTGGGCGGCGATGCCGTCGGGGATGGAATCACCGGCCGCGATGGTGAGCTCGGCGCGGTCGTGCGCAAGGACGGTATAGTTGCGTTGCAGCGTGAGCGGCAACCTGGCGAGAAACGCATGCGCATTGTCGGGCGCATCGCATGCGAGGGTGTAGACCGTGGGCGCGGCGAGCAGGGAGGAGAGGGGGATGGCGCCGTGTTCCGCAGGTGTGGGCACCTGCACCTGGGACAGTTCGTCGAAGTCGTCACGTCGCTCGCGCAAATAGCGGATGCGAATGGGGTAGCGCAGGGCGCCCTCCACGGAGTAGGTCACGGCCTTCCCCCCGAGGGCGGACGCCACCGTGCGCATGACGTCCTCGCGGGTCAGACCGAAGCGCGCCAGGCGTGCGGGGTCGAGGCGGATCTCGGCATAGGGCTTGCCGCCTTCGCGCTGCATCTGGACATCGACGGCACCAGGCGTGCCCTGGATGACTTTTTCGGCGGCTTCGGCAAAATTCTCCAAGGCCAGGCGGTCGTCACCCAGTATTTGCAGGGCGAGCAGGCTGCGGATGCCCGTGGAAAGCATCACCACGCGCGTTTCGATGGGCTGCAACCAACTCGGCGCCACGCCTGGAATGTCCGTGGCTGAGGACAAGGCGCTACGCACTTCCGCCAGTGTGCGCGGGCGTCGTTCCTCTGTTCCGTCGGGTCGCGAGATGGTATGCACAGGCCACTCTGCGTAGGGTTTCAGCATGACGACGGTTTCGATCATGCCGATGGGCGCGGGATCGAGTGCGGTCTCCGCGCGGCCCAGTTTGCCCATGAGGCCGGCGACTTCGGGGACGGCTTCGATCTGGCGGTTCTGTATCTGCATGATGCGCAGCGTTTCGCCGAGTCCGGCGGTGGCGGGTAACGAGGGCATGAACAAGAGACTGCCTTCGTCCAGCGGCGGCAGGAAACTTGCGCCGACACCCGGGAACCAACGGGACAATGCCGCATCGAGGCGCGTGACCGACAGATCCGCGCCTGCAGCGGCGAGGCCCTTTTGCAGTGGCAAGCTGAGCGTTTGCCAGCCTGCGCCCAGCAGGTAGCCGGACAACGCGAGCAACACGATGGCGCACGTGAAGGCCGGCTTGTGGCGCAGGATGCGGACATAGGCCCATTCGTAGGCGACATGAATGGCGTGACTGACTGGGTTGTCCTCGTAGTTGATCAGGCGTTCGCGCCCGGATTTCCACACGGCACCCGCGACGAGCGCCGCGAAGCCAGGAGCGAAGAGCCAGCCGGGAATGGTGAGGGCCCAGCGTCCATGATCCAGCGGCAGCGACCAGCCATCGCGAATGAACCAGCCAAAGGCCACGCCGCCAGCCAGCCCGCTCAGCGCGAGCAATAGTGGTTTGCGGACTTGCCAGGGGGGCAGGAGCAGGCGGCAGAGCACGGGCACGAGCAGCGTGCCGAAGAGGACGGCGCCGGTGATGGCCAGGGATTTGGTGAAGGCCAAGGGTTCGAACAGGCGGCCCGCTTGATCCGTGAGCGCGAAGATGGGCAGGAAGCCGATGATCGTGGTCGCCGCAGATGTAGCCAGCGGGCGCGCCACTTCGCGGACGGCGGTCACGACTGTCTCGGTGATTTCCGGATCAAAGGGAGAAACCGGCATGGGGCGCTGGGCCTGTTTGCAGCGCGCCTGCAGATCCACCAGATGCTGCGTGATGTTTTCCGTTACGATGATGCCAAAGTCCACCATCACCCCGATGGCGATGGCGATGCCGGCCAGGCTCATGATGTTTGCGCCAACCCCGAACAGGTGCATGACCAGGAACGCGAACAGCATGGCCAGGGGCAGACTGGTTGCCACGGCGAGGCTGGCACGGGCGTGCAGCAGAAATACCACGACCACAACGACCGTGGTGATGACGGCTTCGCGCAGGGTGCGGGACAAGGTCTCGGTGGTTTCGTGAATCAGTTGGGAGCGATCATAGAAGGGGACTGCGGTCATGTGCTGTTGCGCGAGCGCCGGGGCAAGTTCGGCGAGTTGGCGCTTCACGCCCGCGATGACGGAATTGGGATCTTCGCGGACGCGCATGCCGATGATGGCGCCGACATGCTCGCGCTGGCCATCGGCCAGCAGCCCTTGTCGAAATTGTCCGCCCAGATGGACTTCGGCCACGTCGCCCAGACGCAGGCCGGCGGATTTCGCGGGATTCCCGCGGAGGATGATGTCCTCAACGTCAGCGACCGAACGGATGAAACCCACGCCGCGGAGCATGGTTTCGAGTCCCGATTGCTCGACGCTCATGGCGCCCACATCGCGGCCGGCCCGCTGCACCGCCATCATAAGCATGTCCAGCGTGATGCCCTGTTCCTCCAGTCGCAGCGGATCCACATCAATCTGGTATTCACGCAAGACGCCACCGGCGGGGGCGACTTCGGCGACACCAAGAACGGCGCGCAAGGCGGGAACCACGATCTGGTCGAGCATGTAGCGCTTGGCTTCCACATCCGGCGGTCCCTGGAGCGTGAAAGCAAACACCTGTCCCATGGCGGTGGCGTCGGGACCCAGTCGCGGGATGACGCCCGCAGGCAGAATGCCCTGCACTTGCGAAAGGCGTTCCAGCACGCGGGTGCGACAGTCATAGAGGTCGCGACGGTCCTCAAAGATCACGTAGATGTAGCTCGCGCCGTAGAGCGACATGCCGCGCACGGTTGTGACGCCGGGGAGCCCCTGCAGTTCCCGCGAGAGACGCGACGTGACCTGCTGATCCATGTCCTGCGGACTTTGACCGGGCCATTCGGCCCAGACGATGACCTGGTTGTCGCTGAGGTCCGGGATGGCATCCACGGGCACATGCCGCCAGGCCCAGAAGCCCGCCAGCGCGAGGCCAACAGTGACGGCGAGCGTCAGAAACATGTTTCGTATGGCGAAGGCAATCATGTTGTGTCGTGAGGCGTGTCCAACGGATTAGTGTTGATGTCCTGCCGGAGCTGCGGCGCCACCGGGGAAGATCAGGTTCGGCGTACCCGCGAGCTGGGCCTGACTATCGATCAGGAATGCGCCCTGGGTTGCGACTTCATCACCAACACTCAGACCTGCCCGGACCACATATTGATCGTTTCCGTTTTCATCCTCCAGGCGCGGGCCGAGGGCCAGCGGTGCGATGGTAAAGTGCGTTTGGCCGTTCGCCTCCCGTTCGGTCAGGCGCCACGCCACATGGCGAACGCCGGTGGACAGCACGGCGGCTTTCGGGATGAGCGCGAAATGGCCCCACGTCTCGGGTCGAGTGGGATCGGCCGGCTCGAGGTTTTGGTTCAGCACGCTGTGGATGCGGGCCAGGACCAATGATCCGGGCCGCAGATGGTCACGCGCGTTCGCAATGTATATCTGAACTTCATAGGCGCGAATATCCGGGGATATTTCCGGTGAAACGCGTCCGATTTCTGCGCGCAGGTCGGGCAAGGGGCCGCGATCATCGCTTTCGATCAACACGGACTGACCGACGGAAAGAAAGTTTCCCCGCGCTTCAGGCACATGCGCGACCAGAACGAGCCGTTGCGGGTCGACGAGGCGCAGCAGGGGGGTGTCGGGCATCACTTCGCGTCCGACCGCGAGCGCTGCGTTGACCATTTCAAACTCATCCAGGAGCACCTGGCCGCCGAATGGCGTGTGGATGGTGACATACTCTTCGATGGTGGTGCGCTGCGCCACGCGGTCGGCGAGCTCGGCAAGGTTCCAGCGCACAAAGCGTTCGCGCAGTGCGGCGATGAGCTTGGTGTCGCCGATGCGCACGGCGGCAATGAGTTCCCCCTGTGCGGCGATTACATCGGGGCTATACAGATCCACGATGGGCGTTCCGGCGTCGATGGCTTTCTCGAGTCCGAACGTGGAGGGATGGCGCTGCACAATGCGCCCGGCAACACGCGGAATGATGAGATGCGAGAAGCGGTGATCATAGGCCGCAGTCCCGTAGGCGCGAATCGTGACGCGGGCAGGACCTTCGACGACGCGCGACGTCTCCAGCCCCATGCGGCGCTGCTGTTCGCGATTCAGTTCGCCCGCCGTGACGCGTTGCAGGGTCATCCCGCAGACAGGGCATGGCCCGGGCTTGTTGCCGATATAGTCCATCATGGCGCAGGCCCAGCGTTGGCTTCCGTTTTCGGATGCAAGGGTGGCCGGCCGTGAAAACAGCATGTGTGCGGGCAGGACTGCAATGCTGACGGCGCCAACGGCAAGGCCCGCGGCCAGGGTGATCCAGGTTTGTCTTTGCATGCTTACTCAACCTCCTGGTTCTGCAGCGCGGCAGGACCATACTGCTGGGGATCTTTTGCAAATTTCGGGACACAGGCTTTACAACCAAAGCCGACGCTTTTGCCCGCGTACTCGGCGGTGGGCAGTGTTGGATCCACGGGCATCCCGCAAATGGGGCAGATCGTGTTCACGGTCTCGGTTTTTGTCGGGGGTGCCGTGGCATGTTCGGCCATATTGTGCGGCATGGTGTTCGGTTCTGCGCTGTGGCTGACGACGTCGTAAGGTTTGTGCAGGACCGTGCGGGTGATGAGTGCTGCAAGGGCACCCACGGCGAACATGGCCACGAACAGAACGATTTGCTTTCTCATGGTGCGTCTCCTTCCAGCGTGAACATACTTGCGGGCGCATGGCGCCAGAGCGCAGCGCGTGCAACCCGCGCATCGCCTTCGGCCGTGGCGGTTTCGATGTCGATGTCCGCCTGTTTCTCCAGAATGTCGAGGAGGAGCAGGAGCGGTTGCTCGGCATCGGATCCGGTTGCGCCGGCGCGTGCGAGCAGAGCCGCATACTCCGCGTCCAGGCGCGCCCCTGTTTCGGCGGCCAGTTTGCGCGCGGTATTGGCGAGCAATTCGGCCCGTTCCGCGCGCGACAGCAGTTCGTCGATTGCCTGCCGGGCCGCCACCGCATCTGCCTGGCTGGCGGACTGTTCGGCGCGGGCGGCGGCCATATCGGCACGGGCGTAGCGCCGACTGCGCCAGGGAATTTCTGTCATCAGGGCCACGCCCAGCATGTCCTCTTGATCACCGTCGTCCATCTCGGAGCGCTGAAAGCGGAAGCCCACGGCCGACATGGGCCACTGACTGGCGCGGGCCATGGACGACAGGGAGGCGGCTTCACGGGATCGCGCCACGGGCATTTGGACGGTCGCGGATTCATCGGCGACAATGTCTGCGGCGCTCGGAGCGAAATAGGAGGGGAGCGGAGCATTGGTCGGCAGGCCAAGCGTTGCGCGTGCGGCGCGTTCGGCGTCCCAGGTGCGTTGTTCATCGCGGGCGGCGGCGAGTTGCAGGTCGGCGATGCGTGTCTGCAGCGCCAGGCGTTCGGTGGCGCGGCCCTGGCCGGCGGAAATCCGGGCGTCAACGGCGGCCAGAATCTGGTGCATGCGGATGAGCAGCTGGGCGGAGATCGCGAGATGGTGATTGGCGGTTTCCGCCTCGGCCAGTTGCATGGCGGCATCCGCGGCGACGACGCCGGCCCTCTCCAAATAGGCCGCCTTGGCAATGTCGGTGGCCGCATTGGCGCGCTGCTGATCCGCGGCACGTTCACCGGCTTTCGGCAGGGGCTGTCGCAGACTGACTTCCCACACCGGCGAATCCTTGTCCGGCGTCTGCTTTCGTCCGTAGCCACCTTCAAGTTGCGGATCCGGTATGCGACCGGCCGCATCCTGGCGAATGGTTGCCGCCTGCATGCGCAGGCGCGCAGCCAGGATGTCGGGCGCATTGGCCACCGCCGTCATGAAGTCCCGGTGTGCCGGTGCGTCGCCGGTGCGACCAACAGCGGCCATTAGCGCGAGCGCGAGTGTGGGCAGAAACCTCTTCATGGAATCAGCAGACCTCCTGGATAACCTGTGACCATGACGAACGACACGCCCATGACAAACTTACTCATTTTCTTCGTTGTGTGTATGCCCGGCATGGTCGTGACCCACAGCCGCCGGTGCATTGGTCGATGCGGTGGCGGCTTGCGCTGCCGCAGTATCCAGCATTTTGATGTACTTGGCAGGTTCTTTCAGGAAGTCCTTGCGGCAGCCTTTGCAGCAGAAGCGGACTTCGCGGCCTTCGTAGTGCTCCACGAAGGTCTTCCCGTGGGAGCCCAGCGTTTCGCCTGACACCACACACGTGGTCAGGGGGTAGGCGTCGTCTCCAGCTTGCGATGTGAGAACGATACCAGCGGCACACGCGGAGAGAACGGCCAGTTTGGCGAACATATTCATGTCTGTTTCCTTGGTTGAGCGCAGTGACAATACTTTTTCTACCTGCCACTTTCTATACGGGCATTGTCTGGCACTGTGTCTAGTGGTGCATACACCGGTGCCGAAGAAATCACGCACGCGCCGTGCGCGCCGGGAGGATTCGCGCCGCGGCGCGGGTTTTTTGGCTTGCCGGGCCTCACGTGGGCGGGCACCATACGCCGCTACATTCGCGGCAGGACCGCCGCAGTGACCCTGGTTCGTTGGTGGGGTACCCAAGTGGCCAAAGGGAGCAGACTGTAAATCTGCCGGCTAACGCCTTCGAAGGTTCGAATCCTTCCCCCACCACCATTCAACTTCCCCGGCAAATGCTGGTTATTTGGCGATATTGCTGAAAAATCACGCGCTTTCCTGTGTCGGTTCTTGTCGGCACGAGTACAATCGTTTTCTATCCCAGGTTGGCAGAGTTAAGCCGTGTTAAGCCGTGTAAATGCCACCGCTGGTGTTTTCTAGGCACGATGCGCGCCACCCATGCCAGGAATGGGCGAGTGGTGATTGCCATTCGCGTACGGTCAACGGTGACGCGCTACGGTGCTCTGTAGGGCTGCCAGCAGGGCAGGGTAGGGCAGCACCGGCAGTCATGGCGGTGGCGTCGAAGCCTGCGCATGGTGAATCGTGGCCTCGCCAGCCCAC
>JAQCIA010000039.1 GCA_027620105.1 Verrucomicrobiota bacterium
GTCTCTCGTCGCGCGTTCCGCACGGCACGGGGATTACGGTGGAGATGCTGCGCGCGATTGATGCGGTCGAGGACGGGCTCAAGCAACTAGGTTTTCGCCAGGTCCGTGTGCGCCATCACGGCCCCATTGCACGCATTGAACTGGAGGCGGCGGAAATCGCCCACTTGCTGGAACCCGGGGTGCGTGAGGCCATGGCTAAACTCGGGAAAGCCGCGGGCTTTCGATTTGTGACGGTGGACCTCGAGCCCTATCGGCGCGGCCGCATGCATCAAGCGGTTCCGGTGGTAGGGTAGAGCCGACTGCATGTCGGCGATGCGCTGGCTGGCGTGAATCCGGCCCTTTGTCACGGTTCGCGCGTGAGCCAAACGCGTGCAGCATGTGCGCGGCGGGTCGGGGATAGCCAGAAGGCGCGAAAATCTTTGGCCATTTCCCCGAGGTCGAGTTCGGCGAATGCCAGGGTGGTGGCCTCGCGGGCATCGCGCGTTTCCCAGAGAAGGTCTTCGTAGCGCGTCAACAAGTCGCGATAGGGGGAACGCCGATCACGGGCCGCGTCCGTGCGCAGGTAGTAGACCAGCGCCCAGGCAACCGCATAATTTGCCAGACGGGCAGGCGGGTCTTGTGCGTAGAAAGCATCCAGGTTGAGCTGCAGCACCTCCGGAATTTTGACGTCGCGCTGCTGAAACAACCGTTCGAGATAGGCGGCCATGGCGGGATTTTCGACAACCTGCACACCGCGATTCTGAATTTTTACATTCTCGAACATGGCGGCATGGCCTTCGTTGTACCAAGGCGAACTCTCGATCTGATCGTAGGCGTAATAGAGATACTGGTGAAAGGCCTCGTGGTAGGCCGAGTGCAAAAGATTCTGGCGGCGGGCCTGACCACCCTGGCCGTCGAGCGGGCGGATGATGAGTTCCTTGCGTGACGGCAGCCACATGCCCCCCGTCCAGCTGAAATGGGGGCCCACATAGTCCGTATACTGGGTCTCGGTGGCGGGCATGCGAATCACACTCACGGCACGCAGGGGGACGCGTGGTGGAATCAGTTTGGCGTAGACACTGTGCAGCGTTTCCACGTCTGTTTGCAGCTGACGGATTGCGGTTCGTTCCGAAACGCTCAGGTTGGAGATCAGGATGTAGTGCTCCGTCGCCGCATACCACCAGTCGCGCAGGTTGGCGATGCTTGCGGCTACCTGGTCTTTGCTCGCGAGGAACACGTCGGTGAGGTTGGTTCCCGGCGCCTGGGCGCGGATTTGGAATCGTGCAGACGGCGCGAGTGCGGATTCGGGACTGCCCGGTGCCGCAGTGAGATAGTGCAAGAAGCGTGACTGCACGGCCATTTGCACGCGCGTGCTGTCCGTGTCGGGCGACAGGCGAAAGAGCGCACAGAGCCAATTTGTGGGCGCCTGACTCTGTCCCAGCGCGCGCGGATTCAGCTGGAACGCATAGGCAAGCAGGTTGGATTCTGTGGCCGGGAAACGAAATTCGGCCAAACCGTTGAAGCGCGGTGAGGGCGGCTGGCGCCGGTGTGCGGTACTGCCGTTGACGCCGGCGAACGCATTCATCCATGTGGCCAGCGCGGTGGGGGTCCAGCCGTCGCGGGGCGTGGACTTACCGAGCGCGGCATCGTAATCGTCGCGCAAGACATGCGGACGGGAAAAGGGGCCCGGCCAGAGTCCGTTGATCGACGCCAGGATGAGGCGATTGCCGTCGGCATCCTCCCACTCCGCCGCATGCTGGGATGCAACCCAAAGTTCCCGCGGGTCGAACAACTCCGTCTTGAATTTCGCATAATCCGTGGTGATGACGTAGGGAAAGGCCTGCGGGATGGGGAGGGGACGTTCGCGAGCGCCCGCCATCACGCGCAGCTGCAAGCCGAGGGCTGGCAGCGTGCGTGTATCGCTGAAGCGAAGGGTCTCACGGGGAGCCCCTTCCACCGGACGCACCACGCACAGCAACGCCATGAGGCCAACGCGCGTTGCTGGCGTGAGAATCCGATTCGAATGAATAGGCGGCTACTCCGAGAATGCCTCGTCAAAAACGCGGCCGGATTTCGGAAAATCGAGTTTTTTCACAAACTGGCAGGCCTCGGCGGCGCCAAATTCGCGATCCATGGCGGCGTCTTCCCACTCCACGGAGAGAGGCCCACTGTGGCCGATGTCGTTCAGCGCACGGATGATTTCCTCGAAATTCACACCGCCACGGCCCGGGCTCCGGAAATCCCAACCGCGCGACGGTTGACCGAAGTTCACGTGCGAAGCCAGAATGCCGGTCTCGCCGTTCAGCGTGAGCGCCGCATCCTTCATGTGCACATGATAGATACGATCGGCAAAGGTACGCAGGAAGCAAACCGGATCCACCATCTGCCAGTGCAGGTGGCTCGGATCAAAATTGAAGCCGAAAGCCTTCCGCCGCTTGACCGCCTGGAGGGCGCGCCGTGCGGTCACGATGTCAAAGGCGATTTCGGTGGGGTGCACCTCGAGGGCGAACTTCACACCGCAGGCATCGAAGACATCCAGAATGGGGTTCCAGAGGTCGGCGAACTGCTTAAACCCGGCATCGATCATTGCGTTGCTGACAGGCGGGAAGCTGTAGATCATGTGCCAGATGGAAGACCCGGTGAATCCATTCACCACCTTCACGCCGATGTTCTGGGCGGCGCGGGCCGTGTTTTTCATTTCAGCGATCGCCCACTTGCGCTTCTTCTCGGCATTGCCGTGGCAGCTCTTGGGCGCAAACATGTCGGATCGCGCATCGTTGTTCGGATCGCAGACAAGCTGGCCGGCCAGGTGGTTGCTGATGGCATAGAGCTTCAGCCCATGCTTCGCCAGAATAGCTTTGCGAGTTTTGGCGTAGGCCTTGTCCGTGGCCGCTCGGGTGACATCGACGTGGTCGCCCCAGCAAGCCAGTTCCAGCCCATCATAACCCCATTTGGCGGCCTTTTCAGCCAAGGTTTCGAGCGGGATATCGGCGAATTGTCCTGTGAACAGTGTTACCGGCCTGGCCATGACGTATCTCCCTGGTTGGCGCTATTTTGGTGTACCCCTGCGTGCGCGTTCACTGCCGCTTTATCTGAGCAGGTTGATAGACAGAACGCGGGAAAATGGCAAACCGAATCGCTGCGATCGGCCGCAGAATCTCCTTGGCCATCAGTCGAAACGAAACAAGAGGGGAATGGCGATGAAGACCAGCCCGAGGCCGAGGGCGAGGGGCCAGCCTTCCGTAAAGGGTGGCACCACGCAGAGCGCGATGCCGGCTCCGGTGGCGATGGGATTGCGCCGCCTGCGACCAAAGACGAAATAAGCGACGCCGAAGGAAGCGCACAGCAGCGACACCATCAGCTTCACGCTGGCCGTGTCGATGCGACTGATGGCATCCGTCCCGGCGGCGTCACTTGCGCCAGCCGAAAGACTCAAGGCGGACAAGCAAGTCAGAGAAAGGGCCAGCCACGCACGTTTCATAAGCCTTATGAATAAACTGCGGAAGCGGCCCGTTGCTTCATTCCACGGCCTTGACGACTGCGCCCGGCGGAGGGGCTTTGTCACCTTCCGTTACATCACAGTAGGATATCTTTTCCTGGGTCTTGGTTACGGTCAACTTGCCGATGATCTCGCCTTCTTCCTTGCCGAGAATTTCGCCCGAACTCGGATCAATCAATTCTTCACCCTCGGTGGCGATGACCAGATTCTGGCCAACTTCGACACCGAATTCAGAGCCGCGGTTGATGATGACCGAGCCTGTGCCGGTTGATTTGATGACGCTCCCTTCAAACGGGAATTCTTCCATCTGCTTGGCGACGAGCGCCGCCGCCTGGTTGATGCAATCCTGTGCGGCTTGGCCGAGCGGCGTCTTCTTGAATCCGCCCATGTCCGTGCTAATGCCGCCCACATTGAGACCCACATCCAACCCGGTGCCGCCCGCTTTGCCCACGATGCGTTCCTTCGCCACCAACTGGCCGGTCGTGGTGTCGATCAGTTTTAGAATGATCGTGACCTGGGTTTCGTTCTTACGGCCGCCAATGCGAAAGCCCTTCACGCTGATGCCGGCATTGCCGCCGGACTGGCCGTCGTCCACTTCCGTCACGGCGCCTGTGGCGAGATACCGTGCTGACCGCAGCTTGCCAGTCTGGGCCACATCCTTGGCTTTGGCCGTGCGGCCGCTCGCGGCCAGATCCTGCTCGGCAACGATTGACGTCAGTTTCTCGCGTTCCACGACGACGAAGCGTCCCGTGTCATAGAGTGCGGATTCCAGCATGACGGTAAGATTTTTGCCGATTTCCCAGTTGCCGTGCCAGCCGGCCTCGTTTTCAAATTCCGTGCAGCCAATCGCGTGTTTGAGGCCCGCGTATTCGCCGAGGCCCATATCCGCATTGCCTTGCGTGGTTTTGGTTTTGGCCTGACCCCAAAGTGCAAAGCTGTTTGTTGCACCCAACGCCGCCAGCACCGTCAGCATCGCAATGATCGTTCGCTTGCTCACCATGATTCTCCTTCGTGATTGCCCGCCCTGCGCTCTATACTGCGCTTGCAGTATAGTCCCTGCGGGCACGCAGGCAATCTAGAAAGCGCAGCAGACGCAAGCGGATCCGGGAACGCGCAGACCCAGGCAGGGAACATGGATCAATCACCAGCAATACTCAGACGTTTCTCGACCATGGCCGAAGCAGACATGGCGCGCATCACGCTCGAGGCGTCCGGGGTGCCTTGCTTCATCGCCGCGGACGACTGCGGGGGCATGCAGCCCATTTTGGCGCTGGCCGCGGGCGTGCGGCTGATGGTGCGCCAAGCTGACGAAGCGCATGCCGATGACGTGTTGCGGGCAAGTCAGTTGCCGGAAGACTGACAGGCATCACCAAATCCGCACATGCGAAAAGATGTGCATTTCGCGATTGAATGGGGCATCTTCTTGCGCCTCATGACGACTGAATCCAACGAATATCGGGATCAACGGCTGCAGCATCTGGAAGCGCTGCGTGCGTTGGGCCATGCGCCGTTTGGCGGCCCATTTGCGCGGACGGGTACACTGGCCGCGATTCGCGCCGGCTACCAGGAGGGCGCGACGGTGCGGGCGGCGGGGCGCCTGATGACCATTCGTGATATGGGCAAGAGCATTTTTGCACATCTGTACGACGGCACGGACCGCTTTCAGGTATATGCCCAGAAAGCCGCGCTCGGCGATCAGGCGTTTGAGGCGTTTAAGCTGCTCGATCTGGGTGATCACATCGGCGCCGTTGGCAGCCTCTTTGTCACGCGCACGGGGGAGCAATCGATCAAGCTCGAATCGTGGGCGCTGATGTCCAAAGCCCTCCTGCCGCCTCCGGAAAAGTTTCACGGACTGCAGGATGTCGAAGCCCGCTATCGCCAGCGCTATCTCGATCTGGTGTCCAATCACAATGTGCGCAAGGTGTTCGATCAGCGAATCCGCGCCATCGATGCCATTCGCGCGCTGCTGCGCGGACGCGGATTTGCCGAAGTGGAAACGCCCATGATTCAGGCGCAGGCGGGTGGCGCGGCGGCGAATCCTTTTGTGACGCGCTACGAGGCCCTCGCGGCCAACATGTATCTGCGCATCGCGCCGGAACTCTATCTGAAGCAATTACTGGTGGGGGGCTTTGACAAGGTGTTTGAGCTCAACCGTTGCTTTCGCAACGAGGGGCTATCGCGGACACACAACCCCGAGTTCACCATGCTCGAAATTTACGAAGCCTATACGGATCAGCGCGGGATGCAGCGATTGATTCAGGACCTGATCACAACGGTTGCGCAGGACGTCTTTGGCGGATTGATTGTGGGGGAGGGCGAACGGCGCATCGATTTCACACTGCCCTGGAAAGAGCGTCCCTACCGCGAGTTGATTCTGGAACGCATGGGGTCGGACTGGTTTGATTTGTCGCTGGCTGAAGCGCAACGGCGGGGCGATGCCGCGGGCCTGCACATTGACCCATCCTGGGACATGTTGATGGTCACCCACGAGATCTATGAGAAGCTCATCGAAAAGACGCTCATGCAGCCAACGTTTGTGACGCGGCTGCCGGCGGCACTGATTCCGTTGGCGAAGGCCTGTCCGGATGATGCGACCTGTGCCGACGTCTTTGAGCTGGTGATCGGCGGCACGGAGATTGCGCCGGCCTATTCCGAGTTGAACGATCCGCTCGAGCAGCGCCGGCGCTTGCTGGCGCAGTCGGGTGGGGATGCCACGAAACTGGATGAAGCCTTCCTGACCGCGTTGGAATACGGCATGCCTCCGGCCGGCGGCATGGGGGTGGGCATCGACCGCCTGGTGATGCTGCTCTCTGGTTCGGATGCGTTGCGTGATGTGATCCTGTTTCCGCAGTTGCGGCACAAGTAAGCGCCATGCACGGAATCGCGATCACGCAGAGGCGCAGAGGCCGCGGAGGGTTGGGCTAACTTCCCGGTCTGAATATGCTGCCGTTTTCACTATATCTGGCGCTGAAGTACCTCAAGCCGCAGCGGTCATTTGTGTCCGTCGTGACGCTGATTTCCGTCGTGGGTGTGTTGCTCGGCGTTGCCATCCTGCTCATCGTCCAGTCCGTCATGGGCGGGTTCGACGATATGTGGCGCACGAAGATTCTGAGCTTCAAGCCGCACCTCATGATCACCATGCCCGGTGGTGTGGTCGAGGATGAGGAGGAGATTTGCCAGCGGATTGGAAAGATTCCGGGCATTGTTGGCATGTGCCCGGCGATTGAAACACGCGTGTTGATGCAGGTGGAGGGGCGCACCGCGGCACCCATCGTCATCGGCCTGGATCCCGACCGGGCCTGGAGCGTGTCGCAAATCCCCACGAACATCGTGGCTGGCGGTCACTTTTCGCTGGAAGACCGCGATGCGGTTCTGGGCGCAGATCTGGCCTATCGCATGGGGGCGGCAGTGGGTAGCGAACTGCTCGCGTATTCGCCGTTGAACGTGCTCAACCCGGACGAGTTGTACTTGCCCGAAGCGCTGACCCTGGTTGGCATGTTTGACCTCGGCATGCGGGACTTTGATGGTTCCTTCATGCTGGTGTCACTGGAGGTGGCGCGAAACCTGGTGGGGCTGGAGTCAGGGGTGCAGTCCATTTACGTGATGACGGAAGATGCGTTTCGTTTCCAGGAATTCTCCGATCGCGTGCAGGAGGCACTGGGACCGCAATACGAGGTGCGCAGCTGGCGGGAAGTCGACAGCGTGCTGTTCGAGGCGCTCAGTCATGAGAAGACCATGATGTTCATCCTGCTGGCGATCATCACGGTCGTTGCGATCTTTTGCGTCACGAACACGCTGATCGTGATTACCGTGCAGAAAACGAACGAGATCGGGCTGCTCAAAGCGCTCGGGTTCCCGTCGCGCCGCATCATGGCGGCCTTCATCTGGCACGGATGGATTCAATGCCTGGTGGGGACGGTGGCGGGGATCGGGGTTGGCCTGCTTGTGCTGCACAACCTTACCAACCTCGTCGGGCTGTTGAAGCACATCGACATCAATGTGTTCCCCAAAGAAATTTACGGACTCAGCGAAATCCCGTGGAAGACATCGCCGGGCGAAGTGATCCGCATTGCGTTGTTTGTGCTCGTCTTCTGCACGTTGTCCAGTGTGCTGCCGGCCTATCGCGCCGCGCGCCTGGACCCGGTGCAGGCGCTGCGGAATGATTAGGGCAGGGGAGTTTGCACGTGAATAGGAAGCCAACGAGCCAATGCAAGGTGCAAGCATGATCCTGCGCGCTGAGAACGTGCACAAGACGTATCGCCTCGGGCATACCGAATTGCGCATCCTACGCGGGGCGGGGCTGGCGGTGGCGGACCGCGAGTCGCTGGCGATCATTGGCATGAGCGGGGCCGGCAAGAGCACACTGATGCACATTTTGGGCGGATTGGATCGTCCGGATTCGGGGCAGGTCTGGATTGGGGACCAGGAACTGTACGCCATGCGCGCGGCACGGCGCACGCAACTGCGCGCGACGCAGTTGGGCTTTGTCTTTCAGTCTTATCACTTATTGCCGGAGATGGATGTGCTTGAGAATGTGATGCTGGCGGGCATGGCATCCGGTTCACGCGATCATACCGACCTGCGCCGTCGCGGGCTGGCGCTATTGGGGGCTGTTGGTCTATCGGAACGCCAGGCGCATCGGCCGATGGAGCTTTCGGGCGGCGAGCAGCAGCGCGTGGCGCTGGCGCGGGCCCTCATGAATCAACCCCGCCTGGTGCTGGCGGACGAACCCACGGGAAACCTCGACGAAGTCACCGGCAAGCATGTGCTGGATCATCTTTTCGCCCTGACGCGGGACGAAGGCCACGCCCTCGTGCTGGTGACGCACGACAAGCGCACGGCGGCGCGCTGCGACCGCGTGTTGCGGTTGGAAGATGGATTGCTGGTGGAGGCATAGCGGACCGGTGCGATTTCGAGCGGGGTGGCACGCGCCCCTCCCGACAAGCAATCAGGAACCGCGCGGCTTGCCGAACAGCAGGGCCATCAGATCGCCGTTCGCCATGGCGCCGAGAGAGCCGGACTTGCAGGCAACTTCGTCAAAGGTCTGTACGCCATCGGGCTTCAAGCCGACCATGCGCACCGACGCCGGCACGGGAATGCGTGTATGCTTGCCGATGGACAGCGGAACCGGGTGGTCGGGCAATACGGCCACATTCACATTGGGACCTACTGCGGCCAGGACTGGCCCGACAATCCGCGCATCAAAATCCTCGATGGCCTGGAGTTTCAGCTTCAAGTTTTGTTCGTGCGAAACTTCGTCAATTCCTTCCACGTGAACATAAACGAAGTCGTGGGTTCTTAGCGCCGCGATGGCCGCCTGCGCCTTGCCTTCGTAATTCGTATCCACGTACCCCGTGGCACCCGGGACATCGAGCATGTCCATGCCGAGGCAGCGGCCGAGACCACGAATCACATCGACCGCCGAGATCACGGCGCTGGATTCAATGCCGTACTTCTCGCGCAGCGGGCGCAGGGCGCCGGCACGACCACCGCTCCAGGGCCAGACACCGTTTGCCATGGACTTCCCTTCGGCGGCGAGGCGGCGATTGATCGGGTCCGCAGCGAGCACGGCCGGGGCTTCGGCAATCAGACGCCGCAGAAACGCGGCCGTCTTTTCGCCTTCCGGCGAACTCGCGCGCGGCAAATGCTCCGCCACGATGCTGCCCTGGTTATCATCCGGCTTCTCCGCGATTAACTTGTCGTTAAAAGCCGGTCCGGCCAAGAGCAGGATGTTGCGATAGCTGACGCCGGTGTGAAAACGGATGCCAGGCCCGCCAAACGCCTTCTGCAGGCAGGCGATGAGTCCCTCCGCGGTTTCCTGGGTGGCCCGCCCGCCGGAGAAGTCACGCAGGAAGCCGTCCGACTGAGTCGTGAGGTTCAGGCGAAAAGCGTAATCCTGGGGATCCATGGGAATACCGTGTCCAGCGGCCTCCAGCGGCCCGCGCCCGCAGGCTTCGGTGGCGAGGTCGCAGCCAAGCACAGACATATTCGCCACGTCGCTGCTGGTGGGGAACCCCTCAGGGAGTGTCAGTAATGTACCGCTGGCACCATCACGCGCGATGGAATCCATGGCGGGCGTGCGGGCGGCCTGCAACGGGGTTTTGTTGCCCAAGGAGGCGATCGGTTCATCGGCTGCACCGTCCGGCAGGAAAATGATGGTCTTGCGCGCGCTCATGGCGCGCAAATCTGCCAGAGCACACGGGTGCGTGTCAATTCAGGGGAACAGATGGTAGGCCTTCATGGCATCTACTTAACAACCCGGATGCGCTACACGGTGGCGCGACAGGACGCGAGAGGTTTGAATCCATCTCGGGGCCTGTTTTTCCTTTGAGGCAGGGGAGTCGTCCGATATCCTGCCACCTTCACCCAATTCGGAGTCGTGTATGCGTATCTTGTCTGGAATTCAACCGTCGGGGAAGCTGCACCTCGGCAACTACTTTGGGATGATGAAGCCGGCACTGGCGTTACAGGCCGAGGGTGAGGTCTACTTATTCATCGCCAATTACCATGCCCTGACCACGGTGACCGATCCGGCGTTGCTGCGGCGCCAGACGCTGGATGTGGCACTGGATTTCCTCGCCTGCGGGCTGGATCCGGCGCGTACCGTCTTCTTTCGCCAGAGCGAGATCCCCGAAGTCACGGAACTGAGCTGGCTGTTATCGACCGTGACCCCCATGGGGCTGCTGGAACGCTGCCACTCCTACAAGGACAAAACCGCGCGCGGCATACCGGCCACGCACGCGCTTTTCGCCTATCCGGTGCTGATGGCGGCGGACATTCTGGCATACCAGTCCAACGTGGTGCCCGTGGGGCGTGACCAGAAGCAGCACGTGGAAGTGACCCGCGATATCGCCACGAAGTTCAACAACCAGTTCGGTCCGATTTTTACGATTCCGACCCCCTCCATCCGCGACGATGTGGCCGTGGTTCCGGGCATCGATGGACAAAAGATGTCAAAATCCTACGACAATCACATTGAACTATTCGGCACGGAGAAGGAAACGCGCGCGCGCGTGATGCGCATCGTCACCGACAGCACGCCGTTGGAAGCGCCCAAGAACCCCGATGCCTGCAATGTCTTTGCTTTGTATCGCCTGCTCGCCACGCCAACCCAGGCCGGTGCGCTGGCGGATCGCTACCGCGCGGGTGGCATGGGGTATGGCGAGGCGAAGAAGGCGCTTTTTTCTGTCCTCTGGGAAACCCTGGCGCCCTATCGGCAGCGACGCCAGGAACTGGAGCAGGATCTGGCCGGTGTGGAAGCCGTTCTTGCGCAGGGTGCAGAGCGGGCCAGGGGCGCGGCGCGCAAAACGCTTTCCGCCGCACGATTGGCGATGGGACTGGATTGATTGGACACGTGGGTGGGGGCAAAAGCAGGTTTGGGTGAGGAGTCACTGGCACGGTATGCAGGAAGAATACAAAGTAGAATTGGACATTTTTGAAGGCCCCCTCGATCTCCTGCTGTATCTGA
>JAQCIA010000040.1 GCA_027620105.1 Verrucomicrobiota bacterium
AGTCGTAGCGGACGGCTCGGAGAGCCGTCCCTACCTGCCAGGATACATTTGTCAGGCGGCCCGAGTTCCAGGCGTAGGTCGTTGTGTTGGTGGGGTCGATGCCGACCGAGCCCAGGTCAAAGGTGTTCGTTTGGTACGCATAGGCCACCGCCTGACCGAAGGGCGTGATTTCCAGGCTGGAGGGTCAGGTCTCAACATGCAACCTTGCGGTTATGCCCCGCCAGGCTGCTTGCGCCGCCGCGTCCCTATGGAACCTGCTTTCGAAGCGTTTCAGGGCCATGCCCACTGCCGCGTAATCTCTTCCGATCTCCCGCAGCGACAGGCCGCCATAGCGCCGCGCCACACCCACGCAGAGGAACACAAATCATTGAAGTCGCTTTGCAGGGATGTTCAGGGAAACGTGCTCGCCCTTGGTGCTAATCGCACCGGTTTTGGAGATGGTTCGCCCTGGTCATTCCGGCTGACTGGGTCTTTGACGCATGCAGCATCTGGTTCTCGGCGTTAGCCGAAACGGATAGAAGGTTGTCCGGCCCTTCAGTGGACCGGAACCAACAGACAGCCGGATCATCCCGGACGCGACTTCGGAGAGGAGACCGAAAGAGGCGGTTGACATGTACACTCAATAGGCGGCGAGCGTCCCGCGAGCCGCAGGCTTAAGCAAGCGCCATTCCGTTCTGCCCTCGTCATGTGCTTCCCTTTGCCCCTCTGACCGCTACATTCACGCTGTTCCATGCCTTGTATCTCCTCCTCCGTTGTCCTTTGTCTGACCACGAAGGATCGCGATCCCTGGCATGGAACGCTCTTCCCTATACCTGCGACACTTCACCTTGCGCTTCTCCCTACGCATCCCGCACCCGCAATTGCCCTCGTAAAAGTCCTGCGCTATAGTCAGCGCCTCTATGCATGCACCCAGCGCCTATTGTTTTGACTTGGACGGCACCTTGATTGACTCGGAAGTCTTGTGGGTGGAGGCCATTCAAACCTACCTGCAGGAACACGGCTTCACGATGCCCAATGCCGAAAGCCAGGCCCTGGTCTATGGACGCTCCTGGCGCGACATCCACCACGACATCACAACGCGCTTTCCCGTGCTCGCCATGTCCGTCGCCGCCATGGAGGACGCCATCATCCCCTACTACGCGCGCTTGAGTAACGCCCGAGACATCCGCATGCCGAGTTCCATCGCCCTGCTCAAACGCCTCGCACAAACCCACCCCGTCTGCATTGTGTCCGGGTCATCGCGCCGGGTGGTCGGCGAGGCCGTGGATATGATGGGCATTCGTGACTGCCTGCGCTTTTATCTCGGCGCCGATGACTATGCGCCCGGCAAACCCGACCCGGCCTGCTACCACCTGGCGGCGACGAAACTCGACCTGCCTCCCTCCGCCTGCCTCGTCTTTGAAGACTCCAACGCCGGCACGCGCGCCGCCAAATCCGCCGGTATGCGTTGCGTCGTCCTGGCCCGGCCGGAACGTCCCCCTCAGGACTTTTCCATGGCCGACTGCGTGCTGCCGGACCTGGCAGCATATGCGGATGGTGCGGAATAATCCGTAGCCCGCATTCCGACACTCAAAGCCCGTCCAGCTCCCGCTGCACACAACCCGCATCGTCTCGCGCGGCGCTGTTCACGCGGCGGCTGACGGGGGTGGCCTTCATCGTGGCCGGGGGATAGGGCGCCAGCAAGTGCGCGACCGCGCGCGCGGACTGTTCGGACGGGTCAAGCCAAGTCTTGAAATGCGCGGGATCGAGAATCACCGGCATGCGGTGGTGATGCGGCTTCACCACAGGATTGGGCGTCGTGGTGAGAATCGTGCAGGAATCAATCAGCTCATCACGCGGTCCCTGCCAGCGCTCCCAGATTCCCGCCATGGCGAAAGGACGCTCATCCGCCATCTGAAAATAGATGGGCCGCCGCTGCGCGCCCGTGCCGCTCCATTCAAAAAACCCGTCCGCCGGAATCAGGCAGCGGCGATGCCGGATCGCGGCGCGAAAGTACGGCTTCTCCGCCACTGTTTCCGCGCGTGCGTTGATCGGGCGCGTGGCATCCTTTGGGTCCTTCACCCAGGCCGGCAACAGTCCCCAGAACAGGAGCTGTAGAATGGGGTGCGAAACCTCGGGGTCGCGCAGGATGGTCAGGATGTACTGGCCCGGCGCCACGTTGTAGCGCGGTTTGGGCGGATCAAAGCCCGGCATGTCGAGCAGTTCCGCCCACTCGCCCGGCATCCGCGTCAAGGTGAAGCGGCCGCACATGACGAGCTCACCCTTTGAAGATCACGTACTTGCGCATGGCAAAATTAATCAGCAGTGCCGTCACGATGTTCGCGCCAAACGCGACGGTGGTCGTCAGCCCGTAGCGCTGGATCAACCAGGTCTGGATCAGCGTGCCGGTGACCAAGCTGACGCCGGACACCGCGTAGAAAAACAGAATCTCCAGGACCCAATGATGTCGCCCGCGTTTGAAAACCCAAAGCACATTGATCAAGTAGGCCGTCATGTTGGAAAACAGAAATGCCACCGCATTCCCGATGGCGGCCCGTTGGGCGCGCACGTTATCTGAAATATCCGGCACCGGCAGATCGAAAAGCTGCACCACCAGTTCGCTCGCGGTCAGGCAGGGCAGCACCAGCAACGCCATCAACGAAAAGCAGACAATGTGCACACTGGTTGCAACGCCGCCCGCCATGCCGTACTTGATGAACTGCACCAGCGGTCCGTGTTCCTTGCCGGTGAACTGTTTGACGAGATCGCGCATGGGCGGCACTGTAGAGGACTGGTGTAAAAGCCGAAAGGTCGAAAAACCGGCCCCGCGCTTTACCCGCTCAGTCCGCTGCGCTATAAGCGCAGCATGTCGATACCGCGCGCCCCACTTCCCGATGGCACCCTGCCCTGGACGCGCTCCTGCTTTGTCTGTGGTGAAGCCAATCCGCATGGATTGCGCTTGAAATCGCGGCACGAAGGCGGGCTCGTCGTGTTGCGCTACGCACCGCGCGCGGCTGACCGGGGGTGGCGCGAGATCGTCCACGGCGGCATTGCCACCACCCTGCTCGACGAAGTCATGACCTGGTCCGCGATCCTTCATACTCGCCGCGCCTGCGTGGCGGCGGAACTCAGCGTGCGACTCTCGCACCCCATTACCGTCGGTCAACCGCTGCGCATTGTCGGTGAAATCCTGCTCGGCAATGCGCGTCTCATGCAGGCCCGTGGGCGCATCTACGACGCACAGGATCAGATCCTGTGCGAATCCACGGGAAAATTCGTCCCCATGGATGCCGCCGTGGCCAGCGCCTGCGCGGAGGATTTCGTGACGAACGCAGAGGCCATCCCGGTGCAGGCGATTTTTGAAGCAGGCACCGCTGGGAATACCGCGAACGCACGCGAATAGACGCGAGACGTCGGCGGCAGAACCTTATTCTCGGAATTCCGAGTTCGCGTGCCTTGGCGTGCTTTTTGCGGTTGTCGGATCCGTGGAGCGTGGTGGCTTGTGAAAGAAGCGTCGGGAGGCCCCGGACCACCGGAGATGGTCAAATCAAGGGGCGGCGGGTGTTTCTGGAACGGAAAGTTCCGAGAGCTTTTCAATGGCGTCCCGCTCCTGGGGCAGCCCGAGCATGGCCGCATCCACCTTGCCGTCGAGCCCCGCCTGCACGGCATCGCCCGACTCTGGCTGCCCCGGCTTCGTACGGCTATCGCCGGTGGGGTTGTCGATCATGGCCGTACGGGAATAACCGACAGAACCGCCTGCAAGATTGACGTTGCCGGGCGGCCCCGGTTTACTCCCGCATGCTCTGGGAACCTGCCACCACCATCGCCACGCCCGAACCGGGCGACGTGCACCTCTACCGGGCCGCGGTCGATCACGCGATCATACCCAACCTGTGGGGCACACTTGCGGCGGATGAGCGCGCCAGGGCCGAGCGCCTGATCTTTGAGCGCGATCGTCGCCGTTTCGTCTTCGCGCGCGCGGGGCTGCGCCAGCTGCTCGGCGACTGCCTGCGGCTTGCACCCGCCGCTGTGGCGATCCAGACAGCCGAACGGGGCAAGCCTTTCGTGGCCGATAGCGATGGTCTGCAATTCAACATGGCACACGCCCAGGATCAGGTGCTCTATGCCCTCACCCGCAGCGGACGCGTGGGCGTCGACATCGAAAGCCTCGTCCCGCCGCGCGACTTTGCCATCATCGCCGAACGCTACTTTGCCGACCAGGAACGCGCCGCGCTGGCCGCGGCGCCGGAGTCCGATCGCTGGCGCACCTTCCTCACATTCTGGACGCGCAAGGAGGCCTGGGTGAAAGCGACTGGCGAAGGCGTCTGGGATGCTTTCCGCAGCGTGGATACCGCGGCACCTCTCGCGCCAGACGACGCCTGGACGCGCTGCGACTTTGAACCAGCCCCCAACCACCTCGCCGCGCTCGCGGTTGAAGGCACGCCATTGACATTGCGCGGGTTCGATCTGACGGTGCGGGTGTGGCGCGGGTATTGAGAATCCGTCGCCGCATGCGCATCAGGCCTATTATCGCGGTCGGGTGTGGCTGGACGGTTCGTGAGTTGACCCGCGCGCCGCGCCTCAGCCCCAGATGCCGCCGGATGTCTTGAACAGCCAGCGCGCAATGAGGCTGCCCGCCACGAACAGCAGGAGCGAGCCGACCAACGTTGCCAACACGTAGATGCCGGCCTGCAGATGCGCGCCGCTCTTCAGGTAGCGCGCGGTCTCGTAGATCATCGACGACATGGTTGTGAATCCGCCGCAGAAACCGGTGGCCAGCAGGAGCCGCGCTTCCGGCGACAGCTGCGCTTGCGCCAGAGAGCATTGCGCCAGCATGCCGATGAGGAAACAGCCCAGCAGGTTGGCGGCCAGTGTGCCCGCGGGGATGGCGGGCGTTAGCGGTTGCAGCACGAGCGTGGTGAGGTAGCGCGCGACACACCCCACGAATCCCCCGACACCAACGAGCGCACTGTTCACAAGCACCGCATGCATCGCCCGATGATCGCGGGCGCACGGCCCCGCGTCAACAGCAACTCCCGCTGTATGCGCTTTGGCCTTCCGGCGCGTGGTTCGCACCGCTATGCTTTTGATCCCGATGAAGATTGTCTGCGCCACCAACATGCCATTTGCCCGCGAAGCCTTTGCCACGCTGGGGGACGTTGTCGTCAAGGAGGGGCGCGCGATCGCGCGGGCCGATGTGCAGGATGCGGATCTGCTCGTGATTCGTTCCACCACGCCTGTGCATCCCGAACTGCTGGAGGGGACGCGCGTGCGTTTTGTGGGCACCGCCACCATCGGCACGGACCACCTGGACATTCCGTACCTCGCATCGCGCGGCATCCACTGGTGCTATGCGCCCGGTTGCAACGCCAACAGCGTCGCCGAATATGTGGCCACCGCACTGCTCACCCTCGCGCAACGCCATGGGTTCACGCTGGCAGGCAAGACGCTGGGCGTGATCGGTGTCGGGAATGTGGGCACGCGCGTCGTGGAGAAGGCCCGCGAGCTGGGGCTCAAGGTGCTCATGCACGATCCGCCGCTGGCGCGCAGCCCCCAGCCCTCCGGGCTGCAGTTCCTCCCTCTTCCCGTGCTTCTTTCCGCCGCCGATATCGTCACCCTGCATGTGCCACTCACAAAATCCGGACCGGATGCGACCGTGCAACTGGCCAACCGCGACTTCTTCGAAAAACTCAAACGCGGTGCGATCTTCATCAATTCCGCGCGCGGGCCGGTTATGGATTCGGCGGCCTTGCTGGCGGCCCTCGGCAGCGGGCATGTCGCGCACGCGATCATCGACACATGGGAAGGCGAGCCGGCCTATCGCCACGACCTGCTCCCGCGTGCCGACATCGCCACGCCCCATATCGCCGGCTATTCCTACGACGGTCGCGTCATGGGCACCGTGATGGTGTATCAGGCCGCCTGCCAGTTTCTGGGCGTGACCCCCACCTGGACGCCGGATGCCTTGCTCCCGCCTCCGCCGGTTCCGTCGGTGGCGTGCAACGCGTCCGGGCTGACCCCGCAACGCGTGCTGCACGATTTGTGTCGCCGGGTGTATGACCTCGATGCCGACGACGCGCGCATGCGACCGACGGCATTCGATGACGCCGCACTGCGTGCCGCAGCCTTCGACCATCTGCGCAAGACCTATCCCGAACGCCGCGAGTTTCCGCACACGCACGTCACCTTGCAGGGTGCGGAGCCCGCCCTGCGCGCGGCGGTGGCGGGCCTGGGGTTCGCGCTGGAGCCGTGAGCGCGCGCGCCGATCCTCTTTCCGCCACAGGATTGACGCGAGCCTTTGCGCGGTGCATGCTTTTTACAGACACACGAAACGCGAAATTCGCGACTGTCCTGAGTCGCCACGGATGAGGATCCCGCATGCCTGCCTCTTTTCATATTCCCGAGTTGGACTTGATCCCGCTGGACGCGGAGACGCTGGCCGAACTGCTGGCGGATCCCGCGGCCTACCTCAAAAAGGAGGGCGACAGCGGCGCTTTAAAGGCTCAGATCGTGGCTGTGGCCGGACAGACGCGGGATTTTCAGACACGCTCGGGCGCGCAGCCCCCTTGGATTGGCTATCTCGCGCAAGTCCCCAAAACGCATGAGATCGTTGGCGCCTGCTCCTATAAGGGTGATCCCACCGCCACGGATGGCACGGTGGAGATTGCGTACTTCACGTTTCCCGAGTTCGAGGGCGGCGGTTATGCCACGGGCATGGCGCAGGAACTGCTCGCACGCGCCTTCGCCGAGGCGGTGATCATGCGCGTGATCGCCTACACCCAGACTAAACGCGGTTCCTCCGCACGTGTGCTGGAAAAAGTCGGGCTGACCTGCACGGGGCAAGTGGACCATCCCGAGGATGGCAAGGTCTGGCGCTGGGAGCTGTCCCGCTGATAACCGGTGGGCCGTGGCCGCCGGACGCGGTCAGTCGTGTCGCGAACCCAGATCGAGGAGATCATCATGATGAACGGAAGTTGCCATTGCGGAGCCGTGCGTTACGCGATTGATGGAAAGGTGCTTCGCTTCGCGTTCTGCCATTGCGACGATTGCCGAAAAATTTCCGGATCGCCCTTCGGTGCCGCGCTAGTGGTGGACGCCGCGGGCTTTCGCATTACGCAGGGAGAACATCAACTGACCGCCTATCAGTCGTCACCGGGCAAGGATCGCTGCTTTTGCAAGCAGTGCGGTACGCATCTCTTTGCGCGCATGGCATCCAAACCCGAGATTCGCATTGTCCGGGCCGGCTCTCTGGACACCCCTCCCGCCGTGCCACCACAAATGCACATCTGGACAAAAGTCAAAGCCCCCTGGTGTACGATCGGTGATGCCTTGCCGCAGTTCACAGAAGGTTTTGTTCCTGCCGCGAAGTAAGGCGCGGCGCTGTGAAGTTGCGGTATAGACGTGACCGATTTCCGCTGTGCTGCCATAGTAAACATCATGAAATTGTTTCCCATCCTGTTGCTGGTCGTCGCGCTCACGGGGCAGTCCGCCTGCTCGCGCGGTACCGCCGTCGACGACGCAGCCCCCACCGGGAACCAAACGAACGCGCCCATGCCAACCGTGATCACGCCGGGCGAATGGACCCAGGACCTGGATGCCGCGCTGGCGCTGGGACGCGAGCAGCAGATGCCGCTCTTTCTCAACTTCACGGGATCGGACTGGTGCGGCGTTTGCATCGACATGCAGAAGCGCATTTTTTCGAAGCCGGAGTGGCAGGCCTTTGCGGCTTCCAACCTCGTCCTGGTCGCCTTGGATTTTCCGCGCAAAGAGTCACTGACTTCGCCCGCCTACCGCGCACGGAATGAGGCCCTGGCGCGCCAACTGGGCGTGGAGGGATATCCGACTTTCATCGTTGTCGATCCGGTCGAAATGTCTGCCATCGGACGTCTGGGAGCTTATCGCGGAATGACCAAGAAGGACCTGATTCGCGAAGTGCGCCACGCCATCCGTCTGACGGCGGGGGCCATCGCGCGAGCCGAAGCTGGCATGGCACCGGACCGGCTGCCCACGTATCGCGAAACCCTCGCGAAGCTTCGGGCGGTCCATGCGGAAGCGGCGGACTGGTTTGCCACGCGGCCTAAACAGAACGACTCGCGGAAACGCTACGGTGCCTTCATGAAATCCCTTGAAGGGTTGCACGCTGAGGCGGATCGCCTGGAAGACGGGACGCAGCCGGCGCAATAGGCATTTCGCGGGGCAGGGCCTTCCGCGGGCCAAGGGGCGGGATCGTTCTCATTTTGCGCCCTGATTCCGCATGCCCCATGCGCGTCAACGCACAGTCCTTTCCGATCGCAGGACATACCGCCAGGGCTAGCAAAAAAAAGGCGCATCGGTGGTGGTCGTCGAGCACCCACCTCCAGGCCAGAGCAACAGATCGCCGCCCGCGTCGCGGCACGCAAGATTTGCCCCTTTACTCCGAGGCGTGCTTTGGCAGAATGCACGGGCTTTCGAGATTTTGGAACATAACAGGAGATGCCAGCATGAAGGTTGCCGTAATCGGGGCGGGAAGTATCGGGTTCACGCGCGGGATCGTGCGCGATTTGATGTGCGTGCCCGAGCTGCGTGACCACATCGAGTTCGCGCTAACGGACATCGACCCGCGCAACCTGGACATGGTGTACAAGCTCTGCAAGCGCGACCTGGAGGCGAACAACGTCAAATCCACCATCACTGCCACCACGAACCGTCGCGCGGCATTCAAGAACGCAGACTATGTGTTCGCCGTCGTGCGCGTGGGTGGGCTCGAAGCCTTCGCGCTCGACGTCGACATCCCGCTCAAGTACGGCATCGATCAATGCGTGGGCGACACGCTCTGCACGGGCGGCCTGATGTACGCGCAGCGCACGATACCCGTGCTGCTCGATTTCTGCGCCGACATCGCCGAGTTCGCCAAGCCGGGGTGCAAGTTCATCACCCACGTCAACCCGATGGCGATGAACACCTGGGCCTGCATCAAGTACGGCTACGGGGTGGAAACGGTGGGCCTGTGCCACGGCGTGTACGGTGGCGCCTCGCAGATCGCCACGGCGCTGAAGGTCCCGCTGAAGGAATTGGACTTCATCTGCGCGGGCATCAACCACCAGACGTGGTTCGTGCAGGTGACGCACAAGGGCCGGGACATGACCGGCAAGATCCTGGCGGCCTTCGAGAACCATCCGGAGTACCGCAAGACCGAGAAGGTGCGCATCGATATGCTGCGCCGCTTCGGCTACTACAGCACCGAGTCCAACGGGCACCTGAGCGAATACGTGCCCTGGTATCGCAAGCGCCTCGACGAAATCCCCAAGTGGATCGACATGAGCAGCTGGATCAACGGCGAAACCGGCGGCTACTTGCGCGTCTGCACCGAGGGCCGGCGCTGGTTCGAGACCGATTTCCCCAACTGGATGAAGGCCGACCCGCTGAAATTCCAGAACGAGGACCGCGGCCACGAACACGGCTCGTACATCGTTGAAGGGCTGGCGACGGGCCGCGTCTACCGGGGGCACTTCAACGTCCAGAACCAGGGCGCGATCACGAACCTGCCGGACGACGCAATTGTGGAGGTGCCCGGCTACGTGGATGGCAACGGCATCAACATTCCCAAGGTGGGCGACCTGCCGCTGGGCTGCGCGGCGGTGTGCAATTCCAGCATCCAGGTTCAGCGCATGGGCATGGAAGCCGCGGTGCATGGCGACTTCGATCTGCTGCGCCAGGCGATGATGCTGGACCCGCTGACGGGCGCGGTCTGCAACCCGCCGGAGATCTGGCAGATGGCCGACGAGATGCTGGTGGCGCAGGCGCAATGGCTGCCGCAATACAAGCGGGCCATCGCGGCCGCGCAGAAGCGGCTCGCGAGCGGGACGCGCCTCAAAACGCGCAGCAACTACAAGGGCGCCGCACGCGTCAAGACCAAGACCGTGGCCGAGATGCGCCGCAACAGCGAGCAGTCGCGCCGTATCGCTAGTGCCTCCGAGAAGGCGGGCTTGGACAAGTCCGCCGCCAAATCCCGGAAGTAGAATTCAGCTTTCACGGATGCCAATGTGGGTGCATGCCGCTAACCAATACGCGTTAGCCGTTGCACGTCGAAAGGCCGCGGTCAACGCCCGCGGCTACAGCATGCGAATTGCTTGCGCCTATGGCCGGCCGCGTTGAGGCCGGCTCCGATCGCAAACGTTTCCAGCCGTCTACAACACCGAGGCAAGGCGGCGCCGCCTGCTCTCCGCTCGACTTTCGCGCCATGCGTGCGTAGATTCTTGATCACGCGGCGGCGGCTCACGAGAGCCCGCGCGCTGACGGGGAGGCGCAGCGTGAGTACCTATGCGTTGGGTTTGGATTTCGGAACAAATTCCTGCCGGTCGCTGATCGTCGATCTAGCCGATGGACGAGAGGTCGCCGGGCACGTCTTCAATTATCCCTCCGGTGAGGCCGGAATTCTGCTCGACCCGAGGGATCCCAACGTCGCGCGACAGAATCCGCAGGACTATATCGACGGGACGATCGCGATCATCACCCAGGCGATCACGAAGGCGCGTACGGCCGACAAATCCTTCGATCCCGCGCGGATCATCGGCATCGGTGTGGACACCACAGGCAGCACGCCAATTCCGGTTGATCGCCAGGGGACGCCGCTCGGACTGCTGCCGGAATTTCGCAACGACCTCAACGCGATGGTGTGGCTCTGGAAAGATCACACCGGGCATGCCGAGGCGGCGCAGATCACAAGTCTGGCGGCGCAGAAGCGTCCCCAATATTTGGCGAAATGCGGGGGGAC
>JAQCIA010000041.1 GCA_027620105.1 Verrucomicrobiota bacterium
GGAGTGGCAGTGGTCTGAATTGCCGCGGCGGGCAAGAACGTCAGTGCGGACTTGCGGGGAGGAGTGCGCGCATGCGTGTCCCGGTGTTGGTTTTTGATTTCACAATGATGTTGCCGTTGTGCATGCGCAGGATGCCCAAAACTTCGGGAAGTCCCATGCCGCGGCCGCGAATTTTTGTGGAGAAGAACGGATCGAATATGCGGTCGCGGATGTCCGGCGCAATGCCGAGGCCTGCATCCTTCACGGCCAGTTCCAACCAACTTGCCTTCGTATCCAGATCAAAGAACGCGTTCGTGGCGTCGTGGGCTTCGGCCTTGTAGGGGCGGATGAACACGTGAATCAACCCGCGGCGATCCACCATCGCGTCGGCGGCGTTGGTGACGAGATTCACCAGCATGGCCAGCACGAGTTCGGGATCGGCAACGAGGGGTGGGCTGGGTGTGGCAACATCAACGTCCAGGACGACGTTGCGGGGCAGGACTGCGGTGGTGGCTTTGCGCAGGCGCGCCACGAGTGCCGCGACGTCGACCGATTCTGGGTTCGCCTCCATGCGTGCGGAATAGAGCGCGAGTTGATTGGCGAGATGGAAGCCCAGTTCACAGGAGGCATTGATGCGCTGGCCGCATTCGACGGCGCGGGTATCTAGGGCGGGGTTACGCTGAATGACAGCATTGTTACCCTGGATAGCCGTGATGTAGTTGTTCAGATCGTGCGCAATTCCGGTGGCCATACCAATGAAGCCTGCATGCTTTTCGAGCTGTCGCGCCCGGGTGGCTTGGGCATCAGTGAGAAGTGGATCGGGGATATCGGAAGAAGGGGGCATGATTACGACTCCTGTCGCGGCGGGATGGCAGCAGCCTTTCGCAGAGAAGGCCAGTAGATGCGGGTATAGGTGTAGAGCGAAACGGCGTTGATGATGAAGGCAAATGCCTCGGCACTATAGATCAAGGCCGCGGGGATGAGGGAAATCGGTGATTCCTCGAAAACGTAGATGGCGCCGAAGAGAGGAAAGTTGATGGCCGTGCGGAGTTTGCCCGCCCAGTGGGCTTTGCCGCTGACGTTATAGATAGAGCCGATGGCTCGCAGGAAGGTGACCCACAGGTCGCGCGCAAGGAAGACAAGGGTCATCACCAGCAAGGCGGCGCCGTGGGCGATATGGTCGTGGAGGACGGCCACATAGACAAGCAGCGGGAGGGTGGCGAGATAGAAGAACTTATCCATGAGGGGGTCGGCATGCGCCCCAAAGGTAGTCTCCACCTTGTAGCGACGGGCGAGAAAGCCATCGAAAAGGTCGGTGATGGCGGATGCGGCCAGGGCGATGCAGGAGACCACAAAAAGCCAAACCGTGGGGTGGCTTGCATTCCACAGCGCGCCGGCGAAGAAGATGAGAATCAGCGGTACGCGGGCAATGGTGAGGACCGTGACGATCGCCAGGTCTCGGGATTTCGGCGACATGGGCATTTCCTTCGGGTGTTGCCGCGGGGCCCGCCGTGGCGGGCTTCCGCGCCAACGCCGTTTACACCCCCAACTGATAGCGCACAAATCGGCGAATCGTGAGCGTATCGCCGATGGCCTTGCCCTTTTCAGCCAGCAGGGCGCGAATTGACAGCTTCGGCTCCTTGACGAAGGGCTGGTCTACCAAGCACATCTCCGAGTAGTACTTTTTTATCTTGCCGTCGACAATCTTATCCACGATCTGAGCTGGCTTGCCTTCGACCTGCTTCGCGTAGATTTCCCGTTCGGCCTGTAACTCCGCGGCGGGAATTTCATCGGAAAGCAGATAGCGCGGGTTGGCGGCGGCCACGTGCAACACCACGTCGCGCGAGACTTCCGCGAAAATCGGGTTGCTGACTGTTTCGGCTTTTGTGCAGTTGATTTCGAGCAGCACGCCCACTTTGCCACCGAGGTGGATGTAGGTCTGCAGCATGCCCGCGCTCACAAGTGTGAAGCGCGCGTTGCGGCGCACGACGATGTTCTCGCCGATTTCGGCAACCTTGGCGCTCACTTCGGCCGTCACGCAATCCGCGAGCATGCCATCGGTGGCCAGTGCGCGATTGGCGAGTGCCTGAGCAAAATTGATGAAGATCTGGTTGCGAGCCACGAAATCGGTTTCGCAGTTCACTTCGACGATGGCGCTCATACGACCGTCAGGGGCTGTGGCGGAGAGGATCAGGCCCTGGTTGGCCGTGCGTGAGGCCTTCTTGGCGGCGACCGCAAGGCCGCGCTCGCGCAGGAGGCGCATGGCGGTGTCCATGTCCCCGGCGGCTTCCACAAGGGCGCGCTTGCAATCCATCATGCTGACGTTCGTGGCTTCGCGTAGATTCTTGACCATTTCGGCGGTGATGTCGGCCATGGGGTTCTCCTTCGTCTTACTCCATCCAGTTGCAATGCGGGGGCGTTGAGCGGGGGGCGCGTGGCAGTGGATTGCCACGCGCCAGCTGCACGTCGAACTTACTCAGCCTTGCTTTCCGAGGTGGATTCGGTGGTTGTCGCCACCGGTTCCGTGGTGGGTTCCATCGCATCAACGCTCTCTGCGGTGGTCTCGGTTGCCGCGTCTGTTGTGCTCTCTGCCTCGGTTTTCTTGGCGCGGGGCTTGGCGGACTTGGCTTCATCCTTGCGGCGCGCCTTGGCGACATTGGCTTCGGCTGCGGATTTCTCGGCGCGGGCGGCGGCCCGGGCCTTGTTTTCCTGTGCTTCGGCTTCGCGCTTCTTGGCCTGCTCCGCGGCGACCAGGGAGTAGGCGGCGTTGGCGCGAGCGAGGGTATCGGCGACAACACTGGCGACCAGACGGACGGCGCGCAGCGCATCGTCATTGCCGGGAACGACATAGTTGATGGGATCGGGGTCGCAGTTCGTGTCCACGATGGCCACCACGGGGATATTCAGGCGCTTGGCTTCCTTGACGGCGATGGCTTCGCGATTGATGTCCACCACGAACAGTGCGCCGGGGAGGGCGGCCATGTCGGCGATGCCCAGCAGGTTCCGGTGCAGCTTGGCAAGTTCACGCCGGACCGCCGAGGCTTCCTTCTTCGGGAGGCTGGCGAGGTTGTCCTTTGTGATCATGCCTTCGATTTCGCGCATGCGCTTGATGCGGGAGCGGATGGTGGTGTTGTTGGTCAAGGTGCCGCCCAACCAGCGTTGGGTGACGGAGGGCTGCGCGCACTGGGCGCTCGTTTCCTTGATGATCTGCTGGGCCTGCTTCTTGGTGCCGACAAACAGGATACGCTGGCCGGAGGCGACGATTTCGTACATGAACTCGAGCGCTTCCTGCAGCTTTGTGAGGCTCTGCGCGAGGTCGATGATGTGAATGCCGTTGCGTTTGCCGAAGATGTACTTCTTCATCTTCGGGTTCCAGCGCTTGGTCTGGTGGCCAAAGTGCAAACCGGCTTCGAGTAAATCTTGAACGGTCAGGGACTTTGCGGACACGGTAACTGACGATGCCACTGCGTACTCCTTGTGTTACGGAACGGTCGCGCGATTGGCGAAACATTCGCCGCACGTCGTCGATCCCGTCCTGAATCCGCTTTGGCGAGCCTGGAGTGCCCGGGCGCGCCTTCGCTTCCGTTTCCCGTTCGAACCGTCACACGACGGAAACGAATGGAAACTTATCAGCCAGCGAGAATAGCATGGGGGATGGCCGATGCAAGGCCGAAAAAGGCCGAAAATTCATAGGTCCCAGGCGATTGGTCATGTTTGGTGCCGATTTGCGATGAGGCCTGAATTTAGGCTTTATACGGTCTTGGGAGCAACCTAAGGTACCGCGCATGAAAACAACGCAGGCCACAACGCGCCGCGCGCTGCCGGAATGGGCGGCTCTGGATGCGCATGCCGCCAGCATCGGCACGGCGCATTTGCGCGCGCTTTTCAAACGGGACCGCAACCGCGCCAAGCGCATGACCGCGCAGGCTGCCGGTCTGTTTCTTGATTACTCCAAGAACCGGGTGACGGCCGAGACGATGGCGTTGCTCTTCGATTTAGCCCGTGCGACGGGGGTTGCGCGCGAACGCGACGCCATGTTCCGCGGGGAAGCGATCAACCGGACGGAAAAGCGTGCAGTGCTACACGTGGCCCTGCGCAATCGCAGCGGGAAGGCGATCAAAGTCGGTGCTCGGGACGTGATGCCGGCGGTCAAGGCCGTGCTAGCGCAAATGGCGACTTTTGCGGATGCCGTGCGCGGTGGGGCTTGGCTGGGCTATACGGGCAAGCGTATTCGCACGGTTGTTAACATCGGGATTGGCGGCTCAGACTTGGGGCCGGCCATGGCGTATGAGGCGCTCAAGTCCTTCAGCAGCCGCACAGTGGGCGTGCGCTTCGTGTCGAATGTCGACGGCACGCATCTGGCTGAGCAGACGCGCGATCTCGATCCGGCGGAAACGCTGTTCATCATCGCTTCCAAGACGTTCACGACACAGGAAACGATGACGAACGCGGCATCGGCGCGGGCGTGGCTGCTGGCGGCCATGGGCAACAACGCTGCCGCCGTGGCCCGGCACTTCGTGGCGGTTTCGACGAATCGGGTGGCCGTGCGGGCCTTCGGCATCGACACGCGCAACATGTTTGCCTTCTGGGACTGGGTGGGCGGGCGCTACTCGCTGTGCTCGGCCATTGGGCTGCCGCTGATGGTGGGCATCGGACCGCGCGCGTTCGAGAAACTGCTGGACGGCTTTTACGCCATGGACCGGCATTTTCGGACGGCGCCACTGGATCGCAACCTGCCGGTGATTCTGGGGTTGCTGGGGGCGTGGTACAACAACTGGCTTGGCGCGAGCACGCATGCGGTGCTGCCCTATGACCAATACTTGCATCGCTTTGCCGCGCACCTGCAGCAACTCGACATGGAAAGCAACGGGAAGTCCATTGATCGCGCGGGGCGGCGTGTGGACTACGAAACCGGTCCGATCGTGTGGGGCGAGCCGGGGACCAACGGCCAGCATGCCTTTTACCAATTGATCCATCAGGGGACGAAGCTCGTGCCGGCGGATTTGATTGGTTTCTGCCGCTCGTGCAATCCCGCCGGCGATCATCACGACAAGCTGATGGCCAATCTGTTTGCGCAGGCGGAAGCCCTCGCCTTCGGCAAGACGGCGCAGGAAGTGCTCGCCGAGGGCGTGCCGCCGGCCGACGTGCCTTTCCGGGTATTTGAAGGGAATCGCCCCACGAACATGATTCTGGCCAAATCACTGACGCCAGCCACGCTCGGTGCGCTGGTCGCGCTCTATGAGCACAAGGTCTTTGTGCAGGGCATCCTCTGGAACGTCTATTCGTTCGACCAGTGGGGGGTGCAGCTGGGCAAGGTGCTGGCGGGCGACATCCTCAAGGAACTGGAGGCGAAACGGCCGCGGCTGCGGCATGATGCCTCGACCAATGCGCTCATTCACCGGTACCGGGCGCATCGGAAGCCGGGCTAAGCCCTTCGCGGCCTTCTTCTTCGCGATTTGCCAGCCCGTGCGCCGGTTGCTGCGGTCGCCAACGCCCGCCATCGTTGGTCCAGTTGTCGAAGTGTGCGCGCAGTTGATGCACGCCCGGCAGGCGCCGCATCTCGTATATCAGCGCGTCGACGATGGCGGGATTGAGCGGCTCCATCCGGCCTTCGATACGCTGGAGCATGCCGAACAGGGAAATATTCCCGCGCGTGGTCCGCACGGAGATGCGCCCCATGTCCACCCAGTGTTTCACCATGAGGCGGCGCACGGCACGGTTGATGTCGAGATCCGACTGGGTATTCATGCTGGCAACCCCGTGCGCGCGGTCTGCCGTGTTCCTGTCATGCGGTTCAGTCCGCATCGTTGGCCGGGCCAATGAGGCCTTCGACCTTCGTGAACAGATTTTCGAGGGGAAATGGTTTGTAGAGGATATCGGTGGTGCCATCCGCGAACTGTTCGCTCCAGAGCTTGGTGACTTCGTCCGAGTCCGTGGTGAAGGAGCGCGGGTAGGCGGTGATGAAGAGCACGGGAACGGCGCGAAACGCGCGGATCTCGCGATATACATCGAAGCCACTCTTTCCGGGCATCTTGACGTCCAGCAGTAGGAGGTCGAGCGCGGGTTGGGCGCGGACCATCTGGATGCCCGTTTCGGGATCCGCGCTCGTGTGCACGGTGAACCCACGCAGCGTCAACGCCTCGCGGAAGCATTTCAAGATCTCCGGTTCATCATCAATGGCGATAATGGTTTTCACGGCGTAACCTCTCAGCATTAGCGGAACGGGGCGGGCGGCTTAGCATCCGTGTGCACGTCGGCCTCGCGCGGCGGACCGGAGGCATAGGGCGGGGGGCTGATCACGGCGCGGCCTTCGGGTGGTGGTTCGAAGGGTGGCGGGCCAAAGGGCGAGGGACGGAAGAATGGCCAGCCGGGGCGGCGTCCGTGGCGTGCCGCTTCCTGCATGCGCACCTGCTTGTATTCCTGTCCGGCGGCAAAGAAGACGAAGACCGCGACTAGGACGAGCAGAGGATTGCGGGGCGACTGATTCCAGGCGGCGACGATAAAGCCGATCGATACCAGCTGACCGAGGCGGGCGGCGCAGGCGGTGGCCTTCAGGCGTCCGAAGCGCGGTGTGAGGGCGGCGCGCAGAATACGACCGCCATCCATGGGGAAGGCCGGGATCATGTTGAACACGGCCAGGACGATGTTCGCGGAGCCCAGCAACAGGAGGATGTTCACACCGAAACCGGGGAGGGGTGGGAGGATGGACGTGGCGTGCCCGATGGGAATCAGGATGCATCCCAGGGCGAGGCTGACCAGTGGCCCGGCGATGGCCATGACAAACTCATCCCAGGGGCGTTCGGGAATGCGCTCCATCTGGGCGGCACCACCGACAACCATCAGGGTGATCTGGCGGACGCGGCAACCTTTGCGGATGGCCGCGTAGGAGTGCCCGAGTTCATGCAGGACGATGCTGACCAGAAAGCCGACACCAAGAAGCGTGCCGGTGATGGGGCCAAAGCGCGATGCCAGGTAGAAGAAGAGAATGATCAGGGACAGATTCAGCCGGATGGGAATTCCCCAAACGCGCGCAATCTGATAGGACATGGCAGACATTACATTCCTTTATGGACTGAAAATCACGAAACTGTGTCGGTGATGATACATGAATCAAGAAGCAGATCATAGCGCGAACCACGGTGCGGGGAGTCCGGAGCGGATCATGCGGATGGCGTCGGCATTTTATGAATCAGGTGTGCTGTTCGCAGCGTCTGATGTGGGGGTTTTTCGGGAACTGGCCGCGCATGGGCGCACGGATGTGGACAAGCTGGCGGGCATGTTGAGAGTGAATCGGCGCGGTCTCCGGCTGCTGCTCGATGCGTGCGTGGCCGTCGGGTTGCTGGAGAAGTGCGGCGACCTCTATGGCAATGCGGCCGAGGCTTCTGCGTTTCTGGTTCCCGGTGCGGCGGGTGATCTGAGTGGTGCGCTGCGCTACAACCGTGATGTGTATGCGGCATGGGGGCGGCTGACTGACCTGGTGCGGACGGGGCAGCCCGTCGAGGCGCCCGCCGTGCATCTGGGTGGCGATGCGGCACGGACTCGGGCCTTTGTGATGGCCATGCATGGACGTGCGCTGGCGATCGGGCGGGGGGCGGTCGCCAAGATTGACCTGAAGGGGTGCAAGCGGTTGCTGGATATCGGGGGTGGGCCGGGCACGATGGCGGGGTTGCTGGCGCGCGCCAATCCGGACCTGCACTGCCAGGTCATTGAATTGCCGGCGGCGGCGGCCATTGCCAATGAGCTGTTGCAGGAACAAGGGTTGCGTGAGCGGGTGACGATGATTCCGGGCGACTACCATGCCACGCCCTTTCCGCCGGAAAATGATGCCGTGCTATTTTCCGGCGTGCTGCATCAGGAATCGCCGGACGCGATCCGCGAGCTTTTCACGCGGGCGTATCAGTGTCTGGTGCCGGGCGGGCGGTTGTACGTGCTCGACATGATGACGGACGAGACGCACACCGCGCCAGCATTCTCCGCGTTATTCGCGGTGAACATGGCACTCACCACCAACAACGGATGGGTTTTCTCTGACGTGGAGCTGGGCGGTTGGCTGGAGGAATCCGGCTTTGCCGCGTATGGCTGTGCGCCCCTGCCGCCCCCTTTGCCACACTGGCTGGCCTGCGCGCGCAAGCCGGGCTGAGGGCGATTCCGCGCCTGCACATGCGAGATGGCACTGGGCGAAGAAAACGTTGTACAGTCACGCGAAATCTCATCGGGAAATCGATGAGGTTTCCGGCCTGAGGGTGTGAGACGAACTATGCAAGTTCTGGTGACGGGTGGGTGTGGATTTACGGGGGCGGCGCTGGTGTTGCGCCTGTTGGAGGATGGGCACCGGGTGCGGGCCCTCGACAACAAGCCTGGCATTCGTGAAGCGCAGTTGCGCAAGGCAGGCGCGGAAATCCTGTTCGGCTCGATTACGGATCCGGACCTGATGCGCAAGGCCACGGAAGGTTGCGCGGTGGTGTTTCACCTCGCGGCGGCATTTCGCGACATGGGGTCCCCCAATCAGGTGTATCGCGACGTCAATCGGGACGGCACGCGCATCGTGATGGAATCGGCCAAATCGGCGGGCGTGACCAAAGTGGTGTACTGCAGCACGCAGGGCGTGCACGGGCACATTGAGCCATCGCCGGGCGACGAGAATTCGCCCATCGCACCGGAAGACTACTATCAGGAAACCAAGTACATGGGCGAGGGGGTGGTCCGCGAATACATCCAGCAGGGGATGAAGGTCACCATCATCCGGCCCACGGCAATTTTCGGTCCCGGTGATCCCGCGCGGTTTGTGATGATATTTCGGCGAGTGTGGCGGGGTTCCTTTCCCATGTTCGGACGCGGGTACACTTGCTATCACCCGCTCTATATCGACAATCTCTCGGATGCCTTCGTGCTCGCGATGGATCGCAAGGTGTGCATTCGGCACTATCCCTTCTGGCCGTTGCTCATTGCGTCGCATGTTTGTGAGAAGTTGTGCAAGCCCTTTGGCATTGCGCCGCCGATATTTCCTCGGCGGGCAGACTGGTATCGGCAGAATCGGGCGTTTCGCATCGATAAGGCGCGCCGTGATCTGGGCTATGACCCGCGCGTGGACCTGGACACGGGGCTGCAGCGGACCTTCGCCTGGTACCGGGATAATGGGTATTTGCAGTGATGAAGACGATGCCATGCGCGCAATCGCGACTTGATGCGTGCAACGATTGCGGGTAATCATCCAGCTGCGCCTGACGCCATGAAATTATCCATCGTCATTCCGGTCTACAACGAAGCCAACACGATTCGCGAACTGATCGCGAAGGTTGTGAGCGTCGACATGGGCGTAACCAAGGAAATGGTGCTGGTCGACGATTGTTCCTCCGACGGAACGCGCGACGTGCTGAAGGCGATTCAGGCGGAACATCCGGAGTGGAAGGTCATGTTTCACGCAGTGAACCGGGGCAAGGGCGCGGCCCTGCGCACGGGGTTTGCGGCCGCCACGGGGGACGTGGTTGTCATCCAGGACGCGGACATGGAGTACGACCCCAATGACATCAAGTCGCTGCTCGGGCCGGTGATCAGCGGGCATGCAGACGTGGTATATGGGTCGCGCTTCCTGGGGGGTGGTCCGCATCGCGTGGTGTACTACTGGCACTACCTGGGCAACCGATTCCTCACGACGCTGTCCAACATGATGACGGACCTCAACCTAACCGACATGGAAGTCTGCTACAAAATGTTTCGCCGCGAGGTGCTGCAGGCGGTGACGTTGTGCGAGGATCGTTTCGGTTTCGAGGTGGAAATCACGGCGAAGGTGGCGCACGGCAACTGGCGCATCTATGAAGTGCCGGTGGCGTACTACGGACGCAACTACGCCGAAGGCAAGAAGATCACTTGGAAGGATGGCGTGCGGGCCCTGTGGTGCATCTTCAAGTATCGATTTGTGTGAGGGGCGCAGCGCGTGCGCCCGTGAACTAGCCGACAGGCCGGAGGATGAAGCGCGTGTTTTCTCGGATCACCATCTGGTTGGCAACAGGATTCGGGCTGGGCTACAGCCCGGTGGCTTCCGGCACGTTCGGGACGTTGCCGGGCCTGTTGATCGTGATGGCGCTGGCGGGGGAGAGCCTGCGCACGCAAATCATCGCGGCGGTTGTGATGGCCGTGGTTGCCATTCCGATCTGCTCGCACGCGGAAGAAAAATTTGGCCGCAAGGACGACGGGCGCATTGTTGCCGACGAGTACGGGACATTTTTGATTGCCACGCTGGGGCTGCCCTGGCTGGCGCATCCCTGGCTGCTAGGGCTCGCCTTCGTCACGAGCCGCATCACGGACATCATCAAGCCGCCACCCGCGCGGCAATCGCAGAGCCTGACCGGTGGCGTGGGCATCGTGATGGATGATGTGTTTTCCACACTCTACGCCCTGGCACTCAATCATGGCATCTGGTGGGCGGTAGAGCGCTGGTGGTGAGGCGAGCGAACCCGCGCATGCATCCAGACAATCTTAACCAAGGGGACTAAACGTGTATCAAGACAGACCGGTGGCAATCATCATTCGCGACGGATGGGCGTTGAATCCGAACCCACTTGGCAACGCCGTGGCGGCGGCGCAAACGCCGGTGATCGATGCGCTCAAAGCCATGTATCCCTGGACGCAGCTTGCCTGCGCGGGCGAACCGGTGGGGCTGCCAGACGGATATATGGGCTCGAGTGAGGTCGGGCATTTGAATATGGGGGCCGGGCGCATCGTGATTCAGGAA
>JAQCIA010000042.1 GCA_027620105.1 Verrucomicrobiota bacterium
CGAGTCCCTTGATCCGCACCCAGAGAGGCTGACCGAGCTGAAGCAGCGTCTGCAACTGCTCATGGGTCAACTCCTGATGGGTGCCTACACCATCCAGCCCGAAGCGAAGGACCGAAAGAGCCGTCGGCGCAAGACCACCATGAACAAACAGGGGGCCGGGGAGATCCCCCGGTCGTTCACTCAACCGACGGGGCTTGACCGCATCGCTGCTGCGACGGACCTGTCGGGCCATTGAATTCGCCGATGTCGATCACTCCACAGTCACACTCTTAGCCAAATTGCGCGGTTGGTCCACATCCAGGCCCCGATGGGCCGCAATGTGATAGCTGAGCAGCTGCATTGGCACAACGGTGAGCAAAGGGCTGATCCATTCGCTCACCTCCGGCACTGGAAGCAACTCATCGAACAACGCCGTGTCAGGTCCTTCCGGAGCAACACCAATCAAGCGAGCATCCCTGGCCTTGGCTTCCTGGGCATTGCTCAGCACCTTCTCGAACACTGTTCCTGGCATTGCGATCGACACCACCGGTACATGCACATCCAGCAGTGCGATCGGGCCATGTTTCATTTCACCGGCCGGATAGCCCTCCGCGTGGATGTAGCTGATCTCCTTCAACTTCAAGGCCCCCTCAAGCGCAATGGGGTAGTTGATTCCCCGACCAAGGAAAATCACATCCTTGGTCTCAGCAAAGCGATGGGCCAGGGCCTCCGAGCGTCGGTCATGCAGGGCCACCAGGTTCCTGAGCTGCTCGGGGAGAGCTCGCAATTCATCGGCCAGCGCACCGATTTCGGCCGCTGAACGGCTGCCGCTGCGTGCCGCAAAGGCCATCGCCAGACCGTAGAAGGCCAGCAACTGCCCCATGAAGGTTTTGGTGGCCGCCACCCCAACTTCGATACCAGCGCCGATGTCGAGGATGTGCGGCACCTGGCGCGAAAGCGAACTCTCCGGACGGTTGGTCACCCCCAGCTGGCGGGGTGCATAAGCCGGATCACCGTGGGCCTTGCGCCGCTCGGCCTCCATCGCCAGAGCTGCCAGTGTGTCTGCGGTTTCGCCGGACTGGGTGACCCCGATGGTGAGCGTGTTCGGCGCCAGCGGTGGTGGGGCGTAACGGAATTCACTGGCGTAATGAACCGCTGTGGGGAGTCCTGCGAACTGTTCAAGCAGGTGGGCCCCAACCAAAGCCGCATGGCGACTGGTGCCACAGGCCAGGATTTCGATCCGCTCGACCCCGGCGTAGAACGACTCATCAAAAGGAAGAGCCACGGGCATGCTCGGTGAAAGACCCTGTGGCAAATGACGGGAGACCCAAAGCTGCGCCGTCTCCGGCTGCTCATGGATCTCCTTGAGCATGAAGTGGCGGAACTGCCGCTTGTCGGCCACGTGATCCGTGCCTGACAGCAACGTCGGCATGCGCTGCTGACGCACACCGTCGGCGTCATAGAGCTCCACACCCAACGGCGACAGGAGCGCCACCTCGTCGTCCTCCATCGGCAGGATCGTGCGGGTGAATCCGGCCAACGCCGGCGTATCGCTGGCACACAGGAATTCCCCCTCGCCGAGACCGATCAACAGCGGAGCCGCCCGCCGGGCCACCACCAGAGCACCGGGGGCCAGCTGCCAGATCACGGCCAAGGCATAAGCCCCCTGCAACAGGGGCAACACCGCCTGCACCGCCGCCAGCAACGTTGTTCCATCAACCGGATCGCCATCGGCGACACGCCGCTTGAGCTCGGCTGACACCAGATGGGGAATCACCTCCGTGTCCGTCTCGGACCGAAACACCACACCATCGCGTTCCAGACCTTCCCGGAGGATGCGGTGGTTTTCGATGATCCCGTTCTGAACGACGGCCACACCCCCGTCACCACTGAGGTGGGGGTGAGCATTGCGCTCCTCCGGTTTGCCATGCGTGGCCCAGCGGGTGTGACCGATGCCGCACTGGCCAGGGGCCCCCTGCTCATCGACACGCTGACTGAGATTGACCAACTTGCCTTTGGCCCGCAGACAAGTGAGTCGACCCTCTCGGTTAACCGTTGCAACACCAGCGGAGTCATAGCCCCGGTACTCCAGCTGACGCAGACCCTCAAGCAACTGAGGCGCTGCCTCCTGTGAGCCGACAAGAGCAACGATTCCGCACATAAAAAAGCCCGGCTAAAGCCGGGCAGAGCTTATGGCTTAACAGCCGTGATCAATACGCCAGTCCCATCGAACGGGTGGTCTCATCACCCAGATACACGCGGATGCTGAGGAAGTCGGTGGGGCAAGCGGTCTCGCAGCGTTTGCATCCGACACAATCCTCCGTACGGGGGGAGGAGGCGATCTGTCCAGCCTTGCAACCATCCCAGGGCACCATCTCGAGCACATCCAGGGGGCAGGCCCGCACGCACTGGGTGCAACCGATGCAGGTGTCGTAGATCTTGACGGCGTGGGACATGAGCCCGGTGCGAACGAAGTCTTGGCGCAAACGTACCTGCGCAGATGGGCAGTCATGCCCCGGCCGTCACCGTTGTTAACGCCAACGGAATGGTCAGGCCAGGGGCCAATGGGCTTCCCCGTAGGATGCAGCGTCCCGTTGCCACGGCCATGTCCCAGGAAGCGATTCTCGAGAAAGTTCGTTCCATCGTTGCGGAGCAACTCAGCGTCGACGCCGGCGAAGTGAAGCCTGAATCCAACTTCCAGAACGACCTGGGTGCTGACTCCCTGGACACTGTGGAACTGGTCATGGCCCTGGAAGAGGCCTTCGACATCGAGATTCCTGACGAAGCCGCCGAAGGCATCACCACCGTCGGCGACGCCGTCAAGTACATCGAAGACAAGCAGGCCTGAGGAACGGCATGGTGGACGGTCTCCATCGCGTCGTCGTTACCGGCCTCGGCGCGGTCACACCGATCGGCAACACGGTTCAGGACTACTGGAGCGGTCTCATCTCCGGGCGCAACGGGGTCAGTGCCATCACGCTGTTTGATGCATCCGATCACGCCTGTCGTTTTGCAGCAGAAGTCAAAGACTTCGACCCCACCGGGTTGATTGAACCGAAGGAAGCCAAGCGCTGGGATCGGTTCTGCAAATTCGGCGTGGTCGCAGCCCGACAGGCTGTAGCTGATGCCGGGCTGACGATCAACGAAAAAAATGCCCATCGCATCGGCATGATCATCGGCTCCGGCGTGGGTGGATTGCTCACCATGGAGTCCCAGGCCCATGTGCTGGAGGGCAAAGGTCCAGGACGGGTCAGTCCGTTCACGGTGCCAATGATGATTCCGAACATGGCCACAGGCCTGGCAGCGATCGCTCTTGGCACCAAAGGCCCCAGCTCAGCCGTGGCCACCGCCTGTGCCGCCGGCTCTAACGCCATCGGCGATGCCTTCCGGCTGCTGCAGTTCGGCAAGGCTGACGCCATTGTCTGCGGCGGCGCCGAATCCGCGATCACTCCCCTTGGGGTGGCTGGTTTCGCGAGCGCCAAGGCCCTCTCTTTCCGCAACGACGACCCCTCCACGGCCAGCCGCCCGTTCGATGCCAAACGGGATGGCTTCGTGATCGGTGAGGGTTCTGGCATCCTCGTGCTGGAGACCCTTGAGCATGCAACGGCTCGTGGAGCCAGCATCCTCGCGGAGGTTGTGGGTTACGGGATGACCTGTGACGCCCACCACATCACCTCCCCGACCCCCGGGGGTGTCGGTGGCGCCGAAGCCATGCGTCTCGCCCTCAGTGATGGAGCCATCGCGGCGGATGAGGTGGATTACGTCAACGCCCACGGCACCAGCACGCCGGCGAATGACAAGAACGAAACCTCAGCCATCAAGAGCGCGCTGGGCGACCATGCCCTGCGAATTCCTGTGAGCTCCACCAAATCGATGACCGGACACCTTCTGGGTGGATCCGGTGGAATCGAAGCCGTGGCCTGCGTGCTGGCCCTTCAAAACAACGTTGTTCCCCCCACGATTAACCATGCCAATCCAGATCCCGACTGTGATCTGGATGTCGTTCCCAACACCGCCCGGGATCACAAACTGGGAACGGTGTTGTCCAACTCCTTCGGCTTTGGCGGTCACAATGTCTGCCTTGCCTTCCGGCAAATGAGGTGAGCGGGGACACCGCCCTCATCCGTCAAACTTTCCCGCAACCCTTACCGAACCATGGTCGCAGCGCCCGCTTCTCTCGACACGCTCTGCATCAACAGCATCCGCTTCCTGGCGGTTGATGCGGTCAACAAGTCCAAGAGCGGCCACCCAGGCCTGCCCATGGGCTGTGCCCCGATGGGTTACACCCTCTGGGACAAGTTCCTCAAGCACAACCCCAAGAACCCCAAGTGGTTCAACCGCGACCGCTTCGTGCTGTCCGCCGGCCACGGGTCGATGCTCCTATATAGTCTGCTGCACCTCGCGGGCTACCCCATGCCCATGGAGCAGTTGCAACAGTTCCGCCAGTGGGGCAGCAAGACCCCCGGCCACCCCGAGCACGGGCACAACGACGGCATCGAAACCACCACCGGCCCGCTCGGCCAGGGCTGCGGCAACGCCGCGGGCATGGCCCTCGCGGAACGTATGCTTGCCGCACGCTTCAACACCGACACCCATCAACCCGTTGATCACCACACCTATGTGCTCTGCGGCGACGGCGACCTTATGGAAGGCGTCAGCCACGAGGCCTTCTCCCTCGCCGGCCACCTGCGCCTGCATAAATTAATCGGCCTCTACGACAGCAACCGCATCACCATCGAGGGCAAGACGGACCTCGCCTACAGCGACGACGTGAAGCGGCGCTTCCAGGGCTACAACTGGAACGTGATCGATATCGACGGCCACAACTACGATGAAATTGATCGCGCCATCCGTCGCGCCAGGCGCCAGACCGAGCGCCCGACCATGATCATCTGCCGCACGCACATCGCCTGGGGCAGCCCAAACAAGGTCGACACCTGCGGCGCGCACGGCGAACCCCTGGGCGATGACGAGGTGGCCGCCACCAAGCGCGCCATCGGCCTGCCCCCCGACCAAACGTTCCACGTGCCGCCCCGCGTGCGCGAACTCTTCGACACGCGCGCCAAACGCGGCAAGCGCGCCGCCGCAAAGTGGGATCGCGCCTTTGCGCAGTTCCGCGCGGCTACGCCGGAGAAAGCCGCGGAATGGGGTGAATACTTCACCGGCACCCTGCCCTGTGACCTGGAAAAGCAATTGCCGACCTTTGATCCCGCCGTCCCGCTGGCGACGCGCATCGCCTCCGGCACGGTGATCCAGGCCCTCGCCAAGGCCATTCCGAATTTTGTGGGCGGCTCGGCCGATCTCGCGCCCAGCACGAAGACGCTGATCGCCAACGTCGAAAGCGTCGGCCCCGGACGCTACGCCGGACGCAACCTGCACTTCGGCATTCGCGAGCACGGCATGGGCGCCATGCTCAACGGCATGGCCCTCCACGGTGGCTTGCATGTCTTCGGCGCCACCTTCTTTGTCTTCGCGGATTACTTCCGCCCCGCCATCCGCCTCGCGGCGATCATGAAGTTGCCGGTGGTCTACGTCCTCACCCACGACAGTTTCTACGTGGGCGAAGACGGCCCCACCCACGAGCCGATCGAGCACATCGCTAGCCTGCGCTGCATGCCGAACCTCACCCTGATCCGCCCCGGCGACGCCTCCGAAACCGCCGCCGCCTGGCTCACCGCCCTGCGCCACACGGATGGCCCCACCGCGCTGATCCTCACGCGCCAAAACCTGCCCACCATCGACCGCGCCGTCTATCCCTCGGCCGACAACCTGGAGCGCGGCGCCTACACCCTGTGGCAATCCGGCGAGGGCGCGCCGGACCTGATCCTGATGGCCTCGGGTTCCGAACTGGAACTCATCCTGGCCGCCGGGAAAAAAATCGCCGCCGAAACCAATGTGCGCGTCGTCAGTTTCCCTTCGTGGGAACTGTTCGAGGCCCAGCCCGCGGAGTATCGCGAGTCCGTGCTGCCCTCGACGTGCACGCGTCGACTCGCCGTGGAAGCCGGTTCCCCCTTCGGCTGGGAGCGCTACGTCGGTCTCGCGGGTCGCACGCACGGCATGACGCGCTACGGCGCCTCCGCGCCCTACAAGGTGCTGGGCGAGTATTTCGGCTTCACCGTCGAGAACGTCATCACCCTCGCGCGCGGGCTGAAGTAGGCCCGCCACACAAGATTCCCGCCTGCGCGGGATTTCCTTTTTAGGAGGTTGCGTTTTCCGCTAGTGTGGCGTCGCCGTGTTGTCTTCGCAACACGAGGGGTTGATACATGGCTCGTTTCATCATTCACGGCGGTAAACGCCTGTCCGGTCGCCACCGTGTGCTGGGCAACAAGAACGCGGCGCTCCCCATGCTCGCCGCCTGTGTCCTCACCGACGAGCCGGTGATCCTCACCAACGTGCCGCTAATCGAGGATGTGCTGACCATGTTGCGCATTCTCGATGACCTCGGCGTGAAGGTTGCACAGCAGGGCCACACCGTGGAACTCTGCGCGGCCGGCCTGCGCCGCACAAAGCTTAACCCCGCGCTCTGCCGCCAGGTGCGCTCTTCCATTCTCTTCGCGGGCCCCCTCACCGCGCGCCACGGCCGCGCGACGCTCTCCCCGCCCGGCGGCGATGTCATCGGCCGCCGGCGCCTCGACACGCACTTTGAAGGCCTGAACCAGATCGGCATCACCATCGGCGGACGCGACGCTTACCAATTTAAACGCAGCGCGCTGCGGGGTGCGCGGATCGTGCTGGACGAAGCCAGCGTCACCGGGACGGAAAACCTCGTCATGGCCGCGGTGCTGGCACCCGGGCGCACCACGATCTTCAATGCCGCCTGCGAACCGCACGTTCAGGACCTGTGTCGCATGCTGAACGCCATGGGCGCGCGCATTTCCGGCATCGGCACGAACTACCTGAAGATGGAAGGGGTCGAGCGCCTGCGCGGTGTGCGCCGGCGCGTCACGCCCGACCATGTCGAGGCGGCCAGCTTCATTGCCGCGGCCGCGATCACCGGCGGCGAACTCGAGATCGACAACGCGCCGGTTGATCAGCTCGACGTCATCGCCCGCCCGCTGCGCAAGCTGGGACTCGCCTGGACCACGGAAAACGGCCACCTCTTGCGCTTGCCCGGTGGACAACGCCTGCGCGTACGCAACGATCTCGGGGCCGCCGTGCCAAAAATCGAAGATGGCCCCTGGCCGAATTTTCCGTCCGACATGATGAGCGTCGCCATCGTGCTCGCCACCCAGGCGCGCGGTTCCGTGCTTTTCTTCGAAAAAATGTTTGAGAGCCGCATGTACTTCGTCGACCGGCTCATCGAAATGGGCGCGCGCATTGTGCAGTGCGATCCCCACCGTGTTGTCGTGGACGGCCCGGCACGGCTGCACGGATCGCCCATGAGCAGCCCCGACATTCGCGCCGGCATGGCGCTGCTGGTGGCCGCGCTCTGCGCCAAGGGTGAAAGCGTGATCGAGAACGCGCAGTCCATCGACCGCGGCTACGAGAAAATCGAACAGAAACTGCGCCGCCTCGGCGCGGACATCGTGCGCGTCCCGTAAAAACGGTATTGCCCCGTAAAAAACACGAAGCCCGCGGCCATGCTTGTCCGCGGGCTTCGCTCCGTACAATAATTGACTACGCCTATTCCACCGCCTCGTCCAAAACCGCGCCTTCGTCTGCATGTGGCGGAGGCGGCGCACCCTCGCGCGGACCGCGACCATCCGGCCGCGGCGGGCGGGGGCCGCCATCACGCCGGTCGTCCCGATCATGGCGCTCCTGAAGCTGTCCGCGCGGGCCGCCGTCACGATGTCCCCGGCGCCGGACCATTTCGCGCGTTTTTTCGCGCTGCTCCTCGGTGAGCGTGTTGCGCACCATCAGCAGGGCCTTCATCTCGATCTTGGCAACTTCCGTGCGAATCGCGCCGGTCTTTTCGACGGCCTCCATCAGCGCCTTTTCATCCACCGGATCGGCGGTGAGCACACGCGCCTGCTGAATCGCGGCGACTTCCAGATCGGCTTTCAGCTTGGCCCGCTGTTCCCGGAAATCGAACATGCCCTCACGCAGTGTATTCACCTGCGCATCGGTCAGTCCGATCGCCTCGGCTATTTTCGGATTGTTGATCAGTCGGCCAATCGCGGCCAGCTCGTGACCGGCGGCTTGCTCGTGACCGGGGGAACCCGGCCGTTCGTCCGGTCCATCCTGCTCGTGCGGCGGGCGTCCGCCTCCCGGCGGTCCGAATTCGGCGGCAATCACGGCGCTTCCCATACACAACGCGAGCATCGCGCTCGCCACGGCGGTCAGTCGATTCCTCACGGTGATCTCCTTTTGCTGTTTCTCTGTCGGGCGTCGCTCATACAACGCACCGGGCAGGCGGTTTATTGTCTAGCCTTCGCCGTCTAGCCTTCACCCCCCCCGATCACACCTCAAACCCATGCGGGCACGGCTCCAGAATCTTCCACCCCCCGCGCACCACGGCCACCGTATCCTCAATCCGGATACCACCCATGCGCGGATCATAAAGCCCCGGCTCCACCGTCACCACGTTACCGCGTTGCAGGCGCCCCGCGACCGGCGCCAGCGCTGGCGCTTCGTGAATTTCCAGACCCACGCCGTGCCCCGTGCTGTGAATGAACCCAACCGGCTGGCCATCGCGGACTTCGGTGACAAAGCCGCGCTGCGACAGCGTCGCCGCCGCGGCCCCGTGCACCTTCGCGCAAGCCGCCCCGGGCCGAATCGCCGCGAGCGCCGCCACCTGGGCGGCCTTCACCGCGGCATACCTGCGCTTCAGCGCTGGTGACGCCTTGCCGCGAACCACCGTACGCGTCAAATCACCCCAATAGCCGTGACCCATGTGCTGCGGAAAGATATCCAGCACAATCGCCTCCCCCGCGCGCAGCGGCCCGTGTCCGCGATCATGCGGGTCCGCGGCCTGCGCCCCGCCGGCCACAATCACGTCGCGGCACCAGGTGTTGTGCGCCAGCAGTGTGGCGTGAATCACCTGCTTCACATCCTCCGATGTGAGGCGCCGCCGCCCACGCCGCAAGCATCCGCCACTGTCGATCTTCGCGGCGCGCAGACACCCAATTGCCGCCCGCATAGCCGCGACCGCCGCCACCTGGCTCTCGGTTATTTTTTTCAGCTCGTCCGCCGTCTTCACCGCGCGCGCTGGAAACAGTCTCTCTGTGGCCACGCGCACAGCAATGCCGCGCGCCTCCAGTCGGCGTGCGACCGCCAGTGGAAACGTCGCTGGCACGTCCACGCGCCGAATGCCTTCCTGACGCAACAGCGCCACCGCCCACTCGCTCAGTGACCGCCGACGCTTGCCGCGCAAGCGCAAATCCTCCGCGGTCACGATCCGCAACCGACGCTTCGGCTCCGCTTTCGCATGCGCCAGCGCGCGCCCCTGTTCCAGAGCGGAGACACACAGAAATCCCCTCGTAGCGGTCGCCAGAAAAATCAGCGGATCCGGCGCCCAGAATCCCGACGCGAAGTGTAAATCCGCGTTCCGTTCCGGGGCGTCCAACATCAAGATTGGGCTTGTTGACTTCTTGTTGCGCATACCTGCCTTTCTCGCGGAACGCAGAGCCCGCCTGCACCAGCATGCGCAACCCCTGCGGCGTGCATCACCGGCACCCCCACCGTCCGCTGTTCACAGCCCGAAATTTCGCACACTTTTCTGCGTGCGCAAACGACGATTCGCTTTTCGGTTACCGCGCGCAAGCAACACCTGCGCGCCCGGTTCGTTTGCAAGACCCTCAACACAAGCATGTTACAAATGATATTTGCGCCTTCTGGCCGGCATTATAAAGGGATTTCGTGGTATTTTCGTTCGCGTCGCAATCGGCAAGCCGCGCCACGTCGACGCGCGGACTGTTGATTGTTATCACAAACGCCCTGTGAACATCTTGTATGCGCGCGGGCATCATCGCACGTGTGCGGAAGGGTTTACGCGACCACGGCAGCACCTGTTAATAACCTGTCAGTATGTTTCGCGTCTTTTTTCTTGTTTGGGGTTCGGTTTTCTTGTGTTGTGTCTTGGTTTGCGAGAGGGATCTGGGTTTGCAGGATGGGCGTGTTCGGCACCGTGCCTCTGGCGGTGCAATCCACACGGGAGATGATTGCCAGTGAGTAGTTCGAAGGCCGCTGATATTTGGAAAAAAGCCTGCAAGCATCTGCAAGAGGTTCTCCACCCCGACGTCTACTCCCGCTGGATCGCCGTCATCGGTGCTGCGGAGCTTGCCGGCGACAAACTGGTCCTTTCGGTCGACAACGACTTCTATCAGACCTGGCTTGAAGACAACTACCTGCCCCTGATCCAGACTGCCATCTCGGCGGTCGTGGACGATGCCATCCAGCCCGTCTTTCGTGTGCTGCCGCGCTCGGCGGCCAGTGCCGCGCCGACCGCAACCAGTGAGCCCGCCACCGCTGCGGAACCCGCAAAGCCCGCGGCCCACGCGCGCACATCGCCGAAGCAGCAGCTCAATCCAAAATTCACTTTTGACCAATTCATCATCGGCCCGCCCAACAATTTTGCGCACGCGGCGTCGCTCGCCGTGGCCCAGGCTCCCGGACGGGCCTACAACCCCCTCTTCATCTATGGCGGCACCGGTCTGGGCAAGACGCACCTGATGGAGGCCATCGGGCACCATGTGCAGGGGACCTCCCGCGCGCGCATCTGCTACACCTCCTCCGAAGCCTTCCTGAACGAATATATCGACGCCCTGCAAGGGCGCGCCCTGGTCAACTT
>JAQCIA010000043.1 GCA_027620105.1 Verrucomicrobiota bacterium
CATGGATGCTTTTGGTGGTGATTGGGGCCGCAGGCGCTGACCGTGCGCCTGGCGCCGATCCAGCCACGAACTATTCGCCGGGCGAGGCCCGCGTCATGTTGCGCGCGGAGCTGGTGGAGTTTGAGCGCTACATCGACGAGTCCATGAAGTCAGCGCGCACCATCGCGCGCGGGCGCAGGGTGAAATCGCGCGATCTGGACAAGTTGGACAGCTGGCAGGATGCCCAGCGGTCGCAGTTTCGCAAGGCGCTGCGCCAGGATGACCCGTTGGTCGCATTGGTGGATGCCTGGGCCGTTGGACTGTCGCTCAATCACTTTATCGAGGATAATGCCCGCAGTGCCGACTTGCCGGAGAACGTCTGCGAAGTGGCGGTCGACATGCTGCAGCGCCGGCAGGCTAAACTCGCGCAGATCGCCGAACAGTATCTGCCGCCGGAGTCGATGCAGGCGCTGTCGAACCAGATTCAGAATTTTGTGGTCACGCAGTCCGGGTCCACGAACAACGCCCAGCGCGCCAGAAGCCGTGGATGGACGGCGCCGCTCTTCTCGGCGTGGTCCAAGGGCGAGACGGCAGTCGGCGGCATCTTGCAGATTCCACTGATTCCCGGGAAGGCGTTGATGGGGGTTTCGGAGAGCGGCAAGGCGCTGACCGGCATTCGTGATTCCACAGCGGAAGCGCTGCAAGTGGCCAACGAACTGCCCGAACGCATCCGCAAGGAGTTTGAGCTCGCGCTCGACGACTTGCTGGACAGGCGCGAAGAACTCATGCAGCTGTTGTTATCCATCGATTCGGTGAGCACGAATTTGCGGGCGACGGCGGAGGCCAGCGAAGGCGCTGCGGTAGCCGTGCACGCCTCCCTGGCGCAGGCCGAGACCCTGCTCCCCGCCGGCGAGTCGCTGGCGGTCGCGGTGGCGCGCGCCGTGCAGGCGGCGACCGAACTGGTGAATGCCCTGTCCGCCAATGCCGTATCGCACGCGCCAGTTGATGGGCAGCCGACGGCTGAAGACACGGCATTCGACATCAAGGCTTACGAGGCGGCGGCGGTTTCCATCACTAGCGCGGCCACGGAGTTGGGCGATATGCTGCGCGAAATTCAGGCCTTGATTGAAATGAGTCGCGGTCCGGAACAAGATTCAGACGAGCCTGGATTTGATATTCGTCAGTATGGCGCAACCGCGGATTCGATTCAGTCCGGCGCGGCGGAGATTCGCGGGATCCTGAAGGACATGCGTGATATCACGGATGACGAGGCGTTTCGCGCGCGGGCCGCGGTGCTCTGGCAGGAAGCCGATGCATCGGCAATGCGCGCGGCCGGGTTGGTCAAGGGCGTGGTCGATCATGTGGCGCTGCGGCTGCTGCAACTCACCCTGGCAATATTTGTGCTGGCGAGCCTGTATGCGCACTTGCGCGCACGGCGAGAGCAGCGAGGCAAATCGGCGCATCGCCCCGGCACGCCGCGACACGAAACCTAGGCCAGAGGTTCTGAAATCCGAGGGTTTGTGCTCTACGTGACGCGCATCCCGCTTGCGGGATGCGATTGCTTGCGTGATCACGCTGTGGCGGGTGCCGGAGGATCAACTTCCGGCGGGGTCTCTTCAAACTCGGTGTCTTCGGGTTCAAAGGTCACAGCGGAAACCAGTTCATCACCCTTGTCCAAGCCGATCAGCCGCACGCCCTGTGTGGCGCGGCCGATGACGCGGATTTCATTGACGTTGGTGCGCACCATCTGGCCTTGCGCCGTGATCAACATCAGGGAATTTGTTTCCAACACCGCCCGTGCGGCAACAACCTTGCCGTTGCGGTCCGACGTGCGGATGGCGATCACGCCCTTGCCGCCGCGGCTCTGCTCGCGGTACTCGTCGAAACTGGTGCGCTTGCCATACCCGTTCTGCGTGCAGACCAGGAAAGTGGCCTGCGGATTGAGAATTTCCAGACCAACGACCACATCATCCTTATCCAGGCGGATGCCGATCACGCCCACGGTGTCGCGGCCCTGATCGCGCAACTGCTTCTCGGGGAAGCGGATGCTCATGCCCTGCGCGGTCGCGAGCACGACTTCATTGGAACCGTCGGTCAGTTTTACGGCGATCAGTCGGTCGCCTTCTTCGATGCGGATGGCGATGATGCCGTCCTTGCGGGGGTTGCCGTAGTCCGCGAGGTTGGACTTTTTGACGATGCCCTTTTCGGTTGCCATGACGAGATGCTGGGTATTGGCAAATTCGCGGACCTTGATCATGGCCGCGATCTTTTCATCGCTCTGCATGTTCAACAGGTTGACGATGGCCTTACCGCGTGCGGCGCGACCGGCTTCGGGAATTTCGTAGACCTTTTCCCAGTAGACGCGTCCGGCGCTGGTGAAAAACAGGATGTAGTCGTGCATGCTGGCCACGAAGAGGTGCTCGACGAAATCCTCTTCCTTCACGTCCATGCCGGCGACGCCTTTGCCGCCGCGGCGCTGGGCCTTGTAGGTGTCCACGGGCACACGCTTGATATAGCCCGTGTGCGTGATGGTGATCACGCAGCCGCGGTCGGCCACGAGATCCTCCATGTTGATCTCACCTTCCTGGGGAATAATGTCGGTCTTGCGCGAGTCGCCGTAGTTCTTTTTGACTTCGATCAGCTCGTCCTTGATGAGTCCGTAAATCTTGTGCTCGTTCTCCAGCAGATCGCGGAGGTAGGAGATGTGCTTGATGACGGCCAGGTATTCCTCCTCCAACTTGCCGCGTTCGAGGCCGGTGAGCTGGTACAAGCGCATGTCGAGGATGGCATTGGCCTGGATTTCCGAGAGGCGGAACTTGGCGATCAACTGGGTGCGTGCGTCATCGCGGTTCTTTGATTCGCGAATGGTCTTTACCACTTCGGTGAGGTGGTCGATGGCGATCTTCAGACCTTCCAGGATGTGTGCGCGCGCCTCGGCTTTGGCCAGATCGAACTTCGTGCGGCGTGTGACCACCTCGAAGCGATGGCGGATGAAGCACTGTAGCAACTCCTTCAGGTTCATCACCTTCGGACGGCCTTCATCAATGGCCAGCATGATGGCGCCGAAGGTGGTTTCCATCTGGGTGTGCTTGAACAGGTTGTTCAGCACGACCTTGGGTTGCACGCCGCGCTTCAGCTCGATCATCACGCGGATGCCTTCGCGGTTCGATTCGTCGCGAATATCGCTGATGCCTTCCAGGACCTTGTTCTGGACCAGGCGCGCAATGTTTTCGATCAGGGTGAGCTTGTTCACCGCGTAGGGAATCTCGGTGATGATGATGGCTTCTTTACCCTGCCGGGTTTCTTCGATGGTGGCGCGCCCGCGGACGCGCATCTGGCCGCGGCCAGTGCGGTACATGCTTTCGATTGGTGCCAGGCCGCAGATAACGCCCCCGGTGGGGAAGTCCGGCCCCTTCATGAAATGCATGAGCTCGGAAATGGTGGCAGCCGGGTTGTCGATCATCAGCAGCGTGGCATCCACGAGTTCATTCAGGTTGTGCGGGGGGATGTTGGTGGCCATGCCCACGGCGATGCCGGTGGATCCATTCAGGAGCAGGTTGGGGACCTTGGCGGGCAGGACCAGCGGCTGCTGGAGCTTGTTGTCGTAGTTCGGGCCGAACTCGACGGTTTCCTTGTCGATATCGATCAGCAGTTCCTCGGCGAGGCGCTGCATACGCACTTCGGTATAGCGCATGGCGGCCGGCGGATCGCCGTCGATGGAGCCAAAGTTGCCCTGGCCTTCGACGAGGAGGTAGCGCATGGAAAAGTCCTGCGCCATGCGGACGATGGTGTCGTAGATGGCCTGATCGCCGTGGGGATGGAACTTACCCATGACTTCGCCGACGATACGGGCGGACTTTTTGTAGGGGTGGTCGTGGGTGTTGCTGATTTCCCACATGGCGAAGAGGCAGCGGCGATGGACGGGCTTGAGGCCGTCGCGGACATCGGGCAGGGCGCGGCCGATGATGACGCTCATCGAGTAGTCGATGTAGGACGAGCGCATCTCCTCTTCGATGTTGATGTTCTCGATGCGCGCGAGCGCCTCCGGGGCGGGCGGTGTCGGCGTCGTTTGGGTCGGCGTGGTATCGTCGCTGTCAGCCATGGGAATTACACGTCCAGGTTGCGAACATTGAGGGCATTTTCTTCAATAAATTGCCGGCGCGGCTCGACGGCGTCGCCCATCAGCACGTTAAAGATCTGGTCGGCCTGGACCGCATCTTCCTGCACGACCTTCAGCAGTTTGCGTCGTTCAGGTGCCATGGTGGTGGTGTAGAGCTGTTCGGGGTTCATTTCGCCCAGCCCCTTGAAGCGGCTGACTTCCACGCCGCGCACGCCGAGTTCACGCACGCTGAAGAGCAGGTCCTTGAGTGAATGCACGGCTTTCTGCGCATCATCGCCGTTGGTCAGGTGGCACAGGGGTGCTTCCGCCGTGGTGTAATCGGTGATGGTAAAGCCCTTCTTTTCCAGTCTGGCGGCGAGCTTGGCGAGCTGCTGGCCGGAATAGATTTCTGAATAAGGCGGCGTATCGTCCTCGGCCTCGGTGGCCGCGGCGGCGTCCCCGTTCGCGGGGGCGGGCGGCGGCGCCTGGTCGCCGCGCGCGGCCTGCTTGATTTCGGCCAGCATGGTGCGGAGGTCCGCATCCGTGTGGGCGAAGCGAAAGGCACGGGCGCCGCGACTGGTGATGGGTGCCATATAGCGGGGGAAGGCGCCCGTCTCCGGATCGCGCGCGAGCAGGTACTGATTGAAATCCACACCGCGGCGGGAGAGCGTGTGGGCGATGTGCTCGACCTCGGTGATGATCTCAAGGATTCCGCTCAGCTCGCGGCCTTTGATGGTCTTGTCCTTGTGGGACACTTCGACATCGTCGGAACCCAGTTCGAGCACGCGTCGGGTATAGTCCTTTTCCGACTGGATATACTCTTCCTGCTTCTTGCGGGTGATCTTGTAGAGTGGCGGCTGGGCCAGAAAGATGAAGCCGTTGTCGATCAGTTGGGGCATCTGGCGATAGAAGAAGGTCAGCAGCAGTGTGCGGATGTGCGCGCCGTCCACGTCGGCATCGGTCATGATGATGATTTTGTGGTAGCGCACTTTGGAAATATCAAAATCATCGCGGCCGATGCCGGCGCCGATGGCAGCCACGAGGGGTTGAATCTGGCCGTTCGCCAGAATCTTGTCCAGGCGCGCCTTTTCCACGTTCAGCACTTTGCCGCGCAAGGGCAGAATGGCCTGGAATTCCCGGTTGCGGCCCTGTTTGGCCGAGCCGCCGGCGCTGTCGCCCTCCACGATGTATAATTCGCATTTCGCTGGATCGCGCTCGGAGCAGTCCGCCAGCTTGCCTGGGAGCGAGGCACTGTCGAGGGCGCCCTTACGGCGTGTCAGGTCGCGGGCCTTCTTGGCGGCGATGCGCGCACGCACGGCCATCAGTCCCTTCTCCACGATCTTGCGCGCGACTGAGGGATTCTCTTCGAGATAGGAACCGAGTTCTTCGTTCGTAATGGACTCGACGATGCCTTGCACTTCGCTGTTGCCCAGCTTGGTCTTGGTTTGTCCCTCGAATTGCGGCTGGGGCAACTTCACGCTGAGGATGGCGATCAGGCCTTCGCGAATGTCATCGCCCGACATGCTCTCATCGTCCCCCTTGATCATTTTGGCGCCCTTGGCGTAGGCGTTGATCGTGCGCGTGAGCGCGGAGCGGAAGCCGCTCAGGTGCGTGCCGCCTTCGATCGTGTTAATGTTGTTCGCGAAGCACAGCACGGTTTCGTTGTAGGCATCGGTGTACTGCAGGGCGATTTCGGCGGTGATGCCGTCCTTCAGCTTCTCGAAATAGATCGCCTTGGGGTGCAGCGGGTTCTTGTTGCGATTGAGGTAATCGACGAACTCCACGATGCCGCCCTTGAAGCAGAAGGTTTCCTCGCGGGCAGGCTCCTCCTGCGAAAGGCTGATCTCGATGCCCCTGTTCAGGAAGGCCAGTTCGCGCAGGCGGTTCGCGAGGATGTCCCACTCAAACTTGATCGTGCTGAAAATCGTGGCATCGGGGAAGAAGGTGATCTTGGTGCCCGTGGTCTTGCTGGCGCCGATGGTCTCCATGGGGGAGGCGGTTTTTCCGCGTTCAAAACGTTGGTGGTAGACGCTGCCGTCGCGCCGCACCTCCGCCTCGAGCCAATCGCTTAAGGCATTCACGCAGGAGACGCCGACGCCGTGCAAGCCGCCGGAGACTTTATAGCTGTCGTTGTCGAATTTTCCGCCGGCGTGCAGGGTGGTGAGCACGACTTCCAGGGCGGGTTTTTTTTCGGTGGCGTGCATATCCACGGGAATGCCGCGGCCGTTATCGTTCACCGCGCAGCTGCCATCGGCGCTCAGGTGGACCTGAATTTTGTCGCAATGGCCGGCGAGGGCTTCGTCGATGCTGTTGTCGACCACTTCAAACACGCAGTGGTGCAGGCCGCGCGAGGCCGTGTCTCCGATGTACATGGCCGGACGCTTCCGGACGGCGGCGATGCCTTCCAGAACCGTGATTTTGGTGGCGTCGTATTTGACGCCCGCGCCTGTGTCTGACATGGAGTTTTCCGCCCTTTCTGTAAAGGGTTCAGTATACGCAGGTGCACCCCAGAAACGCAAGGGATGGGCCACAATTCAGGCCCCTGAAAATGCCAACAAAAGCGCAGTTTTTTAGAATAGTTGCGGGTTTCTGTGATGATGCCGATTTTAGGTGGAAATTTGGGGTTGATCGGGCCGGGCGGAAGGGCCTGAAGTTGATCGCCGCGGGCCTTAAAAGTTGGCCGCCGGTGCCGGCACAGGGATTACCGGTGAGCGGTCTTGTTTGAAGGGCACAAAGACCGAGTTCCTGCCGCACGGGAGCGCGGCTTTTTTAATTGTTAGCCGCACACGGTGCGGCTACGGCACGGTACAATTTCGGTAGCAGCGCCACCGTGTGGCGCATCCGGGCCGATTAAGGATTTAAGGCGGCAGGGCGCAGTCGCGTGCGGGCGTTGACAGTGATGGGGCTGAATCGCTATCTTCATGGGCTATGCGCTGACGATGCCGGGGCCGGTGGGGTGATGCCTTCCGCGCGTGGCTGGTGGCGCGACGGAGCAAGGAGACACACGCGATGTACGAAGTTTCAGACCTGCGCAAGGGCCTCAAGATCGAGATCAACGGGCAGCCCTACGAAGTCACCGAGTTCGACTTCATGAAGCCGGGCAAGGGCCAGGCCATTTACACATGCCGAATCAAGCACATGGTCAATGGCAGTACGATGGTCAAGACCTACCGGCAGGTAGACCGGATCGACATCCCGCAGTTGTCCAACAAGGAGTGCGCCTACTCCTATCAGGATGGCGAACTTTTTGTCTTCATGGACGAGTATTTCGAGCAGGTCAACCTGACCAAGGATTTTCTGGGAGATCGCCGGCATTTCCTGAGCGAGGACATGCGCGTGGAGATCCTGTTCCACAACAATGTGGCAGTGGACATCACCCTGCCGACCTTTGTTGAGAAGGAAATTATTTTCACAGAACCCGGCGCACGGGGCAACACAGCCACGAACGTCACCAAGCCTGCCCAGGTTGCGGGCGGCTACGAAATCCAGGTGCCTTTGTTCCTGAATCAGGGCGATATCGTGAAGATCGATACGCGCACCGGGAAATACGCCGACCGCGTTTCCAAGAAGTAGCGGGGCGGTCAGGCGAGGTTCGAAGTACCGCGAAGGGACGCGCGCGGACGCGACGGCGGAAATGGCCGGTTTGAAGCGGCGCGTCGCGATCGCGATCAATCGGCATGTCGTCCCACCTTGAGCGTTTGAAATTGCGGACCGTGGTGCTGGATGGCATCCGCGCGTTCTTTTCGGGGCGTGGCTATCTTGCCGTGGAGACGCCACTCCGCATCCCCGCGCCGGCGCTGGAACTGCACATTGATGCGCCCCCCTCCGGCAGCGCCTATCTGCGCACCTCGCCGGAGTTGTATCTCAAGCGCCTGCTGGGCATGGGCGCCGCCAAGGTCTTCGAGTTGGGCCCCTGTTTTCGGGCGGGCGAGCGTGGGGCGCGGCATCTGCCCGAATTCACGATGCTCGAGTGGTATTGTGTGCAGGCTGGGTATCGGGACCTGATGATCGAAACGGAGGAATTGCTGGCGGCTTTGTGGGCGCTGGCCGGCAACTGTGCGGCGTTTCGGCCGGCCGTGATCGCCCCGACACCCCCCTGGCCACGCTGGACGGTGCGGGAGACCTTTCTGCGTCTGGCGGGCTGGGATCCGGTGGCGCAGTACGATGCCGATCGCTTCGACCTCGATTTGGTGCAGAAGGTGGAGCCGCAATTGCCACGCGACCGGCCGATCATTCTGATGGACTATCCGGTGGAGGCGGCGGCGCTGGCGCGGTGTCGTCCGGGACCGCCGGCGGTGGCGGAGCGCTGGGAGTTGTACATGGGCGGACTGGAACTGGCCAACGCCTATGGTGAACTGACAGATGCCGCGGAGCAGCGCCAGCGTTTCGAAACCTGTGCGCGTGCGCGCGCGGCGCTGGGGAAGGCTGTGTATCCACTCGATGAAGCGTTTCTGGCGGCGCTGACGACCGGGCTGCCGCCCTGTGCAGGCATTGCCATGGGCGTGGACCGATTGCTCATGCTGCTCACGGGTGTCGAGAGGATCGATGATGTGCGGGCGTTTGTGCCGTGATGAACTTGCGCGGCGGGGCGGCGTGGGTTGGGAGATACGGAAGGAATCTCACGCAGAGCAGCAGCGTCTCGGCGGTGCGGAGTTAAACGTCCGCGTCCGGAGGCTGCGGACCACCGGGTGTGGCGACGGCGGGGCAGAGGGTGCGCAGGGCCTTTTTGAGGGCAGCGAGGCCCGCGCCGGTCAGCGCGGAAATTTCAAGGGGCTTGATGCGGAGCTTGCGCTTGAATTCCTTCAGGTTCGCGGCGGCTTCCGGCAGGTCCATCTTGTTGGCGACGCAGATGGATTCGCGCTTGAGCAGGTCGCGGCTGTAGAGGCCGAGTTCGTTGCGCAGGACGCGGTAATCTTCATAGGGCTTGCGTCCATCCACACCGGCCATGTCGATGACATAGACCAGCACCTGTGAGCGCTCGACATGGCGCAGGAAGGCATGCCCCAGGCCCACGCCGGAGTGGGCGCCCGGGATCAATCCGGGAATGTCGGCCACGCGCAGGCGCGAATAGTCGTCATAGAACACCGTGCCCATAATCGGATGGAGCGTGGTGAAGGGATAGGGGGCAACCTTGGGGTGTGCCTTGCTGATGCTGCTGATGAGTGCGGATTTTCCGGCATTGGGAAACCCCACCAGCCCGACTTCGGCGACAATTTTCAGTTCCAGCTGCAGCTCGACATCTTTGCCGAGCTCACCATCGGTATGTTCCATGGGGGTCTGGTGCGTGGCGCTGCGCCAGTGCCAGTTGCCTTTGCCGCCTTTGCCGCCTTTGGCCACAATCATCTCGGCGTGGTCATCGATCAGTTCGCCGAGGACGGCACCGGTGGCACGGTCGTGGATGACGGTGCCGCAGGGGACGTCGATCACGATATCCTTACCATCGTGACCGGTCATGCGCGCACCGCCCCCCTTGTCGCCAGGGGTGGCGCGGCGGCGGGGGGCGTAATAGATCGCGAGGAGGGAGTCGACGTCGTCGCTGGCTTTCAGAATCACGTGACCGCCGCGGCCGCCGTCGCCGCCATCGGGCCCCCCTTTGGGGACGAATTTTTCGCGGCGGAAACTGACCACACCGTTGCCGCCGTTGCCGGCGGTGGCGTGCAGGGTGATCGAGTCAACGAATACGCGGGCTTTCATGGGAATTGGCGAAGGTGGACATCGCCCGCAAAGCCCCAGCCGGGCATGCTCAGGCGACGGCGACCGCGAGGGGCGACACGTTTACGCGCCGGCCACCACGATCAAATTTAACGATGCCGGTCGCGACAGAGAACAGCGTATCGTCACCACCGCGGCGGACGTTGGCGCCGGGCTTGTAGCGAGTGCCGCGCTGACGGACGATGATGGAACCGGCCGTGATCATCTGGCCGCCGTAGGCCTTGATGCCAAGGCGCCGGCCGGCGCTGTCACGACCGTTCTTTGCTGAACCGCTGGATTTATGTGAGGCCATGGCTGTTCTCCCTTGCGCCCTGCATCACTCAGGCAATGGTGTCCACGCGCAGCACGGTGAGTTGCTGGCGGTGCCCCTGCTTGCGGTGATAGCCCTTGCGGCGCTTTTTCTTGAACGAAACAACTTTGTCGGCGAGCACGTGCTCAATCACGGTGGAGGTGACGCTGGCGCCCTGCACATCCGGGGTGCCCAGCTTTAGCGCGCTGCCATCCGAGACGGCGAGCACCTTTTCCAACTGCACTTGTTGGCCGACGGGACTGTCCAGGCGCTCGACGCGCAAGGTGTCGTTCGGCTTCACGCGGTACTGTTTTCCGCCCGTTTCAATAACAGCGTAGGCTTCCATGGACCCAAACCCCCGAGATCGTAGGCGCGGCCCTGTGCCCGCCATTTTGTCAAAGGGGTGAACAGTATCGAAAGGGATGGGGCGATGTCAAGGGGTGCGGGGTAGGGACAGTCGTTCAGAAAACGCGGGGGCTGCTGCTGCGGGGACGGCGGTGGCGAGCAGATTGGGGGAAGCGT
>JAQCIA010000044.1 GCA_027620105.1 Verrucomicrobiota bacterium
TGTGGCGGTTGATCGACACCCGGCACGCCTCAATCTGCGTGTTCTTGATCCATGCCCGCCCCAGGCACTTCAAGCCGTACGATCCAAACGACAACGCGGTGCCCTTCTGCGCGCCACCGGAACGGCTCCCGCGCTGCACCTTGCGATACTTCACCCGCTTTGGCAGTAACAGCATTTAGCGTCTCCCTCCCCCCGCTTTTGCCGGCTCTTCGGGTGTCCGGCAAATCCAGACCTTGACCCCGATCAGCCCGGCTGTTGTGTGGGCCTCTGAAAATCCATACTCAATGTTTTCGCGCAAGGTGTGCAAGGGCACACGGCCTTCCTTGTACGACTCCACCCGCGCAATTTCCGAACCGCCCAACCGACCGGCTGCCCGGATCTTGATCCCGTGCACACCCATTTCCATCGCCACACGGATCGCACGCTTCATCGCGCGACGATAGGACACGCGCCGCTCAAGTTGCACGGAAATATTCTCCGAAACCAACTGCGCGTTCGTGTCCGCGTTCTTGATTTCGTGAATTTCAACGTAGATTTCCTTGCCCGTGACCTTGGCCAGCTCACCACGAATCCGTTCAATATCCTGGCCCTTACGTCCGATGATTACGCCCGGCCGTGCGCTGCTGATGTTCACGCGCACCCGATTCGCGTAGCGTTCGATCACGATGTCTGCAATGGCCGCATTCTCGAGCGCCTTGTAGACGCGTTCGCGAATGTTGACGTCCTCGACCAGCGTCTTGCCAAAGTCCCGCTTGTTGCAGAACCAGCGCGACCGCCAGTTTTTGTTCACCGCGATACGAAACCCAATCGGATTGACCTTCTGACCCAAGGTAGCCTCTCCTTCTTACTTCCCGCCTCAACCGCGACGCCTAGGCGCCCGCCTGCTCCACAGTCTCTCCCGCGGCCACGCCGTCAGTGAGGACGATTTCCAAATGACACATCCGCTTATGAATCGGACTCGCGCTGCCCCGCGCCCGCGGCCAATGACGCTTCATGCGCGGCCCCTCATTAATGATCGCATCCTTTACCCGGAGTGCATCCACGCTGAGGTCCGCATTGTTCTGCGCATTGGCAATCGCCGACTTCAGCGCCTTGCCGAGGTACTGCGCCGCCTTCATCTTACTGAACTGCGTCAGCGCCAGAGCCTCCGCCACCGGTAGGCCACGCAGACGCCGCGCGAGCGGACGAGCCTTGCTCGCCGACAACCGTTGAAACCGAGATCGTGCACGCACTTCCATGACTTAAACCCCGACTACTTCATGACCTTTGCTTTGTCCGTGGACACGCCGTGCCGGCGGAACACCCGGGTCGGTGCAAACTCGCCCAAGCGATGCCCGACCATATTCTCCGTAATGAACATTGAAATGTGCTGCTTGCCATTGTGAATGGCCATCGTGTGCCCGATAAAGTCGGGGATGATCATCGACCGCCGTGACCATGTCTTGATCGGCCGCTTTTCGCCAGAACGATTCATCCGCTCCACCTTCTTGAGGAGCTTCTCGTCGACGAACGGACCCTTCTTAATAGAACGTCCCATGGTCTACTTTCTCCGCTTCACAATAAAACGACTCGTCGGTTTCCGCCGCCCACGCGTCTTGCCGCCCTTCGCGGGTTCCCCCCAGGGCGAGCGCGGGTGACCACCACCCGATGTACGGCCTTCGCCGCCACCGTGCGGATGATCGACCGGATTCATCACCACGCCGCGCACCGTCGGACGAATTCCCAACCACCGCTTGCGACCGGCTTTCCCGAGTGACACACTGCCGTGATCGGCATTGCCAACCTGCCCCACCGTGGCCAGGCAGCGCACATCAATCAGGCGAATCTCACCAGATGGCAACCGGATGTTTGCAAATCCCGCTTCACGCGACATCAGCTGTGCACCAAGCCCCGCGCTGCGCACCAGCTTCGCGCCCTTCCCCGGAACTAATTCGATATTGTGCACCGCCAGGCCCAACGGAATCCGCTCCAGCGGCAGTGCGTTACCCGTCACCGGTTCCGCTTCAGGTCCAGAAAGCACCGTCGTCCCAACCACCAGCCCCGCCGGCGCCAGAATGTAGCGCTTGTCGCCATCCACATAGTGCAGCAAGGCAATGTTTGCCGAACGGTTCGGGTCATACTCAATGGTTGCCACTTTCGCCGGCACACCGAGCTTGTCCCGACGAAAATCAATCACCCGGAACTGCCGACGATGCCCGCCGCCACGATGCCGCACAGAAATGCTGCCGTCGTTGCTGCGTCCGGCATGCCGCGGCAAATGCTCGAGCAGTGACCGCTCGGGTGTCCGGCGTGTCAATTCCTCGAACGTCAACGAACTCATACCCCGCTGGCCGGGTGTCGTCGGTTTGAATTTCTTGATCCCCATGTCTGCGCTAGCTCCCCGTCGTTCAGGTCAGGTCGATTGTCTGGCCTTCGGCCAGCGTCACCACCGCACGCTTCCAGTCGGAACGGAAACCCGCGTGCGCCGTCCGCTGCCGACGCGCCTTGCCGTCGTACCGCATCGTGTTCACGCCAGCCACCTTGACCTTGTACAGATCCTCAACGGCTTTCTTGATTTCCAGCTTGTTGGCCGTCGGCGCCACTTCAAAAAAATACTTCCGCTGCGCGGCGGACAAGGTCGTGCTCTTTTCCGTCAGCTGAATCTTGCGCACAATCGCGTCTCCCTGCTTCATGCTGTCCCCTTCACACCCGCACCCAGCCGCTTCTCCAGGATCAGCATCCCCGCCCGCGAAATCACCAGCGTGGGATACCGCACCACATCATACACGTGCAGATCGTGTGCCGGCACCAGCGCCACGCCCGGCAAATTGCGCGACGCGAGCTTCACGGACGGATCAATGCGATCCACCACAAAAAGCGCCGGCGCCTTCACCGCCAGGGACTTCATCAGGGCCACGAATTCCTTCGTGCGACCTTCGGAAACGCTGAGCCCGTCCACCACCTTCAGCGCGCCCTCAGCCACCCGGTCACCCACGGCCCGGCGCAACGCCAGCTGGCCGACTTTGCGATTCACCTTGAAATCATAGTCGCGCTTGTGCGGACCAAACGCCGTACCACCACCGCGCCACACCGGCGATTGCCGGTAACCGGCCCGCGCCCGGCCAGTGCCCTTCTGCTTCCAGGGCTTCTTGTTGCTGCCCGCAACCTCACCCTTGCGCTTCGTATTGGCATTGCCGCCGCGCTTCGCTGCCAGATGCGCCAGAACCATGTCCAGCACCGCCTGCTCGCCGCGGTCCGTGACCAGCACACCGTCCCGCACTTCCATCTCGCCGACGGACGCGCCCTTCAAATTGTATACCGTCAAGGTGCTCATTTCGCCTTCCCGACCTGCTTCTTCAGCGCCCGATGAATCATAACGACGCTACCCACCGGCCCCGGCACTGAACCGTTCACCAGCAGGAGATTCCGTTCCGCGTCAACCCGGACGATGGCAATGTTTTGAATCGTCCGATGCACATGGCCCATGTGGCCCGGCATCCGATGCCCTTCAAGCACGCGGCCGGGCAGCGTGCGCATACCGATAGCGCCGATCCGGCGGTGCGACGTGTGCCCGTGCGTGCTCGGTCCACCGCCCATCTTGTGACGCCGTACCACGCCCTGAAAGCCCCGTCCCTTCGTCACTCCGGCGATGTCAACGTGTGAAACGTCAGAAAAAATTGCCGCCGTCACGGTGTCACCAACCTTCACCGCTTCGCCTGCATCAAGCCCGACTTCGCGCACAACCCGTTTCGGCGTTGTTCCGGCCTTCTTGAAATGCCCAACGTTGCCTTTTGGCACGCGTGATTCCTTCTGCTCGCCAAACCCCAACTGCACGGCCGCGTAGCCGTCCTTCTCTGCCGTCTTGCACTGCGTCACCACGCAGGGTCCCGCCTCAAGCACAGTAACGTCCATGCGACGCCCCTGCGCGTCGTACACCTGGGTCATGCCCAGCTTTTTGCCAATCAACCCTTGCATGATGCGCTCAAATCTTGATGGTGATATCCACCCCGGCGGGCAGATTCAGTTTTTTCAGTTCATCCACGGTTTTCGCCGTGGGCTCCACGATATCCAGCAAGCGCTTGTGCGTGCGGATCTCAAATTGGTCCATCGACTTCTTGTCCACATGTGGACTCCGATTCACCGTGTACCGTTCCATGCGCGTCGGCAGCGGCGTCGGGCCCACAACCCGCGCTCCCGTCCCCTTGGCCGTCTCGATGATGTCCCTGACGGCCTGATCCAGGACCCCGTGATCGTACGCCTGTAATCGAATTCGTATGCGCTGCCGTTCCATCGCCATGTCACCTACTCATCAAATGTTCACGTACAGTCTTCGGCACAATATCGAACGCTTCCGGCTCCAACGTATAACTCGCCCGCCCCCGCGAAATCGAACGGACCGCCGTCGCGTAGCCAAACAATTCAGCCAACGGCGCCAGCACCCGGATGATCTGCATCTCACCCCGCGCCTCGATGTCCTTCACCCGGCCGCGCCGACCATTCAAATCCCCCAACACATCACCCATCGACTCCACAGGGGTGATGATTTCCAAAGCCATGATCGGCTCGAGAAATTCGGGTTTGCCCGCCATCACCGCGTCTCGGAACGCCATCAGTGCGGCGGTTTTGAAGGCCACCTCGGTCGATAGTTCCGCTACGAATTCGCCATCATGCACAATCACCCGCACGTCCGTCAATGGATACCGTGCAAGAACACCCGTAAAAATTGCATCCTGAATCCCATCACGGATGGCATCACGGAAAATCGCCGGGATTTTGTCCTCACGCGCCTGAATTTCAATGGCGTTTCCGGCTGTTCGCGCACTCGGCTCCACGCGCAAACCGACGGTCGCAACCTGTCGCTTTCCTGCAAATTCGCGATCAAACGTGTGCCGGCCCTCTCCCGCTTCCGTCACCGTTTCGTAGTAGGCCACCATGGGGCGACCCGTGTTTGCCTGCACGTTGTGCTCACGCACCATGCGGTCTTTCAAAATCTCAAGATGCAGCTCCCCCATCCCGCTCATGATCGTCTGGCCCGTCTCGGAGTCGCGGCGAATGATGCAGGTAGGATCCTCGGCGGACATCGCCTCCAACGCCGTTTCAAGCTTTTCACGGTCGGCCCGCGACTTTGCTTCTACCGCCATGAAAATCACAGGCTCCGGAAAGGGTATGCGCATCAGTTCGATTGGCTGGTTCTCCGCACAGAGCGTGTCGCCCGTCGTCAGTTCACGCAACCCCGTCACCGCGCCGATTTCACCCGCCTTGAGGCAATCGATCTCCGTGCGCGCATCCGCTTGCAACCGCACCAGACCAGGCAGGCGCGTCCGTTTGCGCGTGCGCGGGTTGAAAACGTTGCTGCCCTTGCGCAACTGCCCAGAATACACCCGCACGAAGACCAGGCGTCCCACGTAGGGATCCGTCGCCACTTTGAACGCCAGCGCACTAAGCGGCGCCGCCTCATCCGTTTCGCGCGTGATCGACTCGCCCGTTTTCGGATGAACGCCCCTGACCGCACCGATATCCAGTGGCGATGGCAGATAATCAACAACGGCATCAAGCAGTGGCTGCACACCCTTGTTGCGCAGGGATGAGCCACACAAGACCGGTACGAGCTTGTTCGCCACGGTGACCCGCCGGATTGCGGCCCGCAAGACTTCCGCAGCCACATCCGGACCGCTCAAGAACGCTTCCACCAGCGTCTCGTCGTGTTCGGCAACGCGCTCAATCAGTTCCGCGCGACCTTTCTCGGCTGCCACCGCGTATGACTCAGGAATTGCGCCAACAGACACCGTCTGCGCCTCTGCACCGGTGTCAAACATCAGCGCCTTCATGGACAGAAGATCGATTACACCAAGAAAAGTGTCTTCGCCGCCAATCGGCAATTGCACCGCGATTGCATTCGAGCCAAGCCGCTTGCGGATCTCGGCAACCACGCGTTGAAAGTCAGCGCCAATGCGATCCAGTTTGTTGATGTAGGCAATGCGTGGAACACCATAGCGGTCCGCCTGGCGCCAGACCGTCTCCGATTGTGGCTGCACGCCACCCACGCCACAAAATACGCCAATCGCACCATCCAGAACGCGAAGCGAGCGTTCAACCTCGATGGTAAAGTCCACATGCCCGGGTGTATCAATGATGTTGAGCTGATGGTCCCGCCAGGCTGCCGTGATCGCGGCACTGGTGATGGTAATCCCGCGCTCGCGTTCCTGGATCATCCAATCCGTGGTGGTCGTCCCCTCGTCCACCTCGCCGATCCGATGAATCTGACCGGCGTAGAACAGCATCCGCTCCGTGGTCGTCGTCTTACCGGCATCGATGTGCGCCACGACACCAATATTGCGGACCATGGACAGTCGGGTCACTTCCGTGGGTGATGGCCCGGGTCCGTTGCCGCAGGCTTTACCTGTTTCATGCTGTTCCAAGGCCGTGACCATCACAGATTCGCTTGTTGTCGCTGTTCGTGCGCGGACGCTACCAAGCGTAGTGCGCGAACGCCTTGTTGGCTTGCGCCATCTTGTGCGTGTCTTCGCGCTTGCGAACGGCGTTCCCCTGGCTCTTGTAGGCATCCAGCACTTCCAGCGCCAGCGCCTGACGCATGGGCACACCCTTCCGCTGCGAAGAAAACGAAATCAGCCAGCGCATGGCCAAAGCGACCTGACGTTCCCGATTCACTTCAACCGGCACCTGATACGTTGCACCGCCGACCCGGCGGGAGCGGACCTCGACGCGCGGCTTGACGTTGTCGACGGCTTTCGCCAGCACAACCAGTGGATCTTCCTCAACCTTGCCACGGATTCCTTCGATCGCTCCATACACGATGCCTTCAGCCACCGACTTGCGGCCTTCTTTCATCACGTACGCGATCAACCGCCCCACCAGATCGCTCTCGAACTTTGGGTCCGCCAATAGGACCCGCTTATGTGCTCTGCGCCGCCTTGCCATAAATCTCCCTGGTTACGCCTTCTTCTTTTCTTCCTTTTCGGGCCGCTTCGCACCGTACTTCGAACGGCTGCGCCGGCGTCCATCCACGGCCAGGCTGTCCAGCGCGCCGCGAACAATGTGATAGCGCACGCCGGGCAAGTCGGCCACGCGGCCACCCCGCACCAGTACCACGCTATGTTCCTGCAGGTTGTGTCCCTCGCCAGGAATGTAGGCCGTCACTTCATACCCCGTCGTCAGCCGCACGCGTGCAACTTTACGCAACGCGGAGTTCGGCTTCTTCGGCGTCTGGGTCTTTACAAGCAGGCAGACACCACGCCGCTGCGGGCACCCCTTCAGTGCGGGCGACTTTGTCTTCTGCCGCACCGGGTGGCGCCCTTTGCGAATCAGTTGATTGATTGTAGGCATCGTGTCTCCTTAGCTGTCCTTGAAAAAAACGGCTGCAACTTATAGCAGGCGCCTTCACCCGTGGCAATGGTCATCCCAGCAGATCCTGCAACTTCCGTCCGGCTTCCTGCTGCTGCTCGGACTTCGGCTCGACCGACTCCGGAATCGGTTCCGCCAACGGCACGAGCTTGATATTGCGATGCATCGGGAACCCGGTTCCGCCAGGAATCAGGTGCCCCATGATCACGTTTTCCTTGAATCCACGCAGGGTGTCCTTGCGTCCCAGCGTGGCCGCATCCGTCAGCACACGCGTCGTATCCTGGAACGACGCGGCCGAGATGAAACTTTCCGTCTCGAGCGAGGCCTTGGTGATCCCTAACAGGGCCGGCGTCGCTTCCGCCGGACGCTTGCCTTCCGCGATCGCGGCTTCGTTCACCTCAAGGAAGCGCTGCTTCATGACTTGATCACCCCACAGGAAATCCGTATCGCCTGGGTTCGTAATCGTTACCTTGCGCAGCATCTGCCGCACGATCGTCTCAATGTGCTTGTCATTGATTTCCACGCCCTGCAACCGGTACACCTGCTGAACTTCATTGGTCAGATACCCCTGCAGTTCCTGGGGACCGCAGACATCCAGAATTTCCTGCGGCACAATCGGACCTTCCGTCAGCTGCTGTCCCTTGTGCACGTGGTCGCCCTTGAACACCACGATGTGCTTGCCCATCGCAATGAGATGCTCTTCGGTCGCGCCAGTCGTCTTGTCCCGGATCACCAGGCAACGACGCCCGCGCTGATTGGGTCCAAAGTCCACCACCCCCTCGATCTTCGCAATCTCGGCCGCGTCCTTCGGTTGCCGCGCTTCAAAAAGTTCCGCCACCCGCGGCAGACCGCCGGTGATGTCCTTGGTCTTGGATTCTTTGCGCGGTGTCTTGGCGAGCATTTCGCCCGGCTGCACACGGCTGCCTTCCTTGACCACCACGTGCGCGCCCGCCGGAATGCTGTAAAAGCCCAGCACTTCCCCGCCGGCTTCACGGCGCAAGATAATCTGAGGATGGAGATCTTCCTTGGTCTCCAACACCACCGTGCCGCGCAGACCAGTGGCCTCGTCCACTTCCTTCTTCACCGAGACGTTCTCGACGAAGTCGTGAAAGCTGACCACGCCCTCCTGTTCCGCCAACACGGGTACGCTGTAAGGATCCCACTCCGCCAGACACTTGCCGATCGCAATGGTGCCACCATCCGCAATGCGGATGACCGCGCCCATGGGCATCGTGTAGCGCTCAACTTCGTGACCGGTCTCATCGTGAAGACTGATCGCACCGTTCTTGTTCAGCGCGACAAACTGGCCTTCATTGTTCATGACCGCACGCAGATCATGATATTTCACGAGTCCGCCGCGCTTCACATTGACAGTCGGCTGCTTGAATACCGAGCTCGCCGTACCGCCGATATGGAACGTACGCATCGTCAGCTGAGTGCCCGGTTCACCGATGGACTGCGCCGCAATAATCCCGGTCGCCGTGCCCACTTCCACCAGTTTGCCCGTGGATAGGTCACGCCCGTAGCACTTCGCGCAAATGCCGCGTCGCGATTCGCACGTCAGCACGCTGCGCACCTTGATCCGCTCCAGCCCGACGCTGGAAATCCGGCTGCACGCTTCCTCCGTAATCTCATCGCCACTGCGCAGGATCTCAGTATTGTTGATGGGGTCCGTGATATCGTTGACAGACGTGCGGCCCAGGATGCGGGAACTCAGCGACACGAGCTCCTCGTCACCTTCCGAAATCGCGATCACGTCGATGCCGTTGACCGTATTGCAATCCTGCTCGCTCACAATCACGTCCTGCGCCACGTCGACGAGCTTGCGTGTCAGGTAGCCGGCGTCGGCCGTTTTCAGCGCCGTATCCGCCAACCCCTTGCGGGCGCCGTGTGTACTGATGAAGTACTCCAGCACGCTCAGCCCTTCGCGGAAGTTGGCCACAATCGGGCGCTCAATGATCTCGCCCGACGGCTTCGCCATCAACCCACGCATGCCGGCTAGTTGCCGAATCTGCTGGCGGCTTCCGCGCGCCTTCGAATCCACCATCATGAACACCGGATTCGTTTCCTGGCTGCCATGATTTTCTTCAATGCCACGATACATCGCGTTGGAAATTTCGTCCGTCGCATGCGTCCAGATGTCGACGATCTTGTTGTAGCGCTCGCCATCCGTGATCACGCCCTTGCGGTACTGATCATCCACTTCACCCACCGCGGTGCGCGCCCGCTTGATAATCGCGTCCTTTTCTTTCGGCACGATCATGTCTTCCATGCCGATGGAGACACCCGCCAGCGTCGCATGCTCAAAGCCGAGCTTCTTGAGCTCATCCAGCACGGCAACCGTCCGCGGGTGACCCGCAACGCGGTGGCAGAACCAGATCAGGTTGCCCAGCATGCTCTTGTCCACCAGCTTGTTGACAAACCCCATCTCGTCCGGCCAGATCTCGTTAAAAATCACGCGCCCCACGGTGGTCGCCAGAACCCGCACCTGCTTGTCACCGAATTCCGTATCTTTGCCGAAATCAGGATTCTTCAAGCGAATGCGATCGTGCACGCGCAGGGCGCCCTCCGTCATGGCCATGTGCACTTCATTGACATCGCACAGAATCGGCAGCGATTCCTGTCCGCTGTCGGTGCGCTTGCGGTACTGCTTGCGCTTGTCTTCCTGGCTGAGCGAAGTCAGGTAATAGATCCCCAGCGCAATGTCCTGCGTTGGCGTCATGATCGACTTGCCATTCGAAGGCGAGAAGATGCTGTTCGTCGACATCATCAGCAGGCGGGATTCAAGTTGCGCCTCGATCGACAACGGCACGTGCACCGCCATCTGGTCACCATCGAAGTCCGCGTTGAACGCGGTGCACACCAGAGGATGAATACGAATGGCCTCACCTTCGACGAGCATCGGCTCAAACGACTGGACGCTCAACCGGTGCAAAGTCGGCGCGCGGTTCAGCATCACGGTCTTGCCCTTGGTCACCTCTTCGAGAATGTCCCAGACTTCGTCGGCCTGGCGCTCGATCAGCTTCTTGGCACTGCGCACCGTATGGACGATGCCCATGTCCTTCAGCCGCCGGATGATGAAAGGCTCAAACAGAACGAGCGCCATTTTCTTGGGCAGCCCGCACTGATTGAGCTTCAATTCCGGGCCGACTACGATCACGGAACGCCCGGAGTAGTCCACGCGTTTCCCGAGCAGGTTCTGGCGGAAACGACCGCCCTTGCCGCGCAGCATGTCG
>JAQCIA010000045.1 GCA_027620105.1 Verrucomicrobiota bacterium
CGATATTGCGGATGGTCTCGTTCATGGGAGTAAAAGCCCGCGAACTATACGTAGATTTTTGAGGAAATCAATCATGGAGTGAGAAGATTGGCGACTTTTTTGCTGTTTTTTTGCTGTTGCGGCGTGTGCGGCGGGGCGTCAGGGGTCAGGCCTGCTTGCGATAGACCTCGAGGCGGCAATCGAATCCGCCGAGATCAATGACCTGGCGGGAATGCAGGGACAGGGCGGGCGAGGGGCTTTCGAGCCGGAGCGGGTTGGCGAAGACGAGCCGTCCGCCGGGCTTCAAGACGGTGGCTGCAACGGCGAAAAAGGAGGCAAAAAGGCCCTGCATGTCTGGAATACGCACGCGCCGGCCCATGGGGGGATTGGTGATGATCAGGGAAACGCTATGGGGGCCGAGCCCCGGGACTTTGGCGTGTGCGCGAAAATCGCAGCAGGCGAAGGTGGCTAGATCGCTGCGGAGCTTTGCGGCGGCGAAATTGGTTTGGGCGATGGCAACGGCGGTGGGACTGAGGTCCGTGCCGATGACACGCTGGACGCCCCCGAGCAGGGCGCATTCGATGAGTTCCAGGCCGGAACCGCAAAAGGGATCCCAGATGGTTTCGTCGCGTACGCGTCCGGCGAGGCGGGCCATGCTGGCGGCCAGGGGTGGATGGGAGGCGGCGGGCACATCGTCCTCGCGGTAGGCAAAGCGCGGGTCGGGAGAGATGCGCGGGCGCAGCTCGACGGAGACCCCGCTACCGGTGGGATGAAGATCAATTGACCAGGGAGCGAGGCGGGCGTCATTCAGCATATCGGGGCAGAGGGCATAGGCGCGGTTCGTGACCTGGCGCACGGCGCCGCGCTGATGGCTCGCGGCGATGAAATCGAGGCGGTAGCGGATGGGGCCCTGGGTGAGCGCGGTCAGAATGGCGCGGGCGCGTGGCCCAGTGATGGTTGTTGCCAACGCTGCATGAAAATCGGCGGGTGGGGCCATATGCGCCGTGCCGAGGACGAGATTCAGCGTGCTGAAGCAGCGGAGCGTGAAGACGTCGGCCAGCGCGAAAGGGGCGAGGGGGATGAGGACAACGAGCCCGCCGCTGATCGTTCCCAGGCGGAACTTTCCGTTCGCCCCGATGCGGCTGATCACCTCGTCGCGAACGATGGTTTCCAGACCCTTGCGGCAGCGCAGGTGAATGCGCAGCTGTTTGAAATCCGTGAGGACGCTTTCCAGGCGGATGACGCTTGGTTGCTCGTTGCGGGCGACGCGGGCACGGACTTTCTGTTCGGTTTGCAGCGGGGCCGCACCGGATTCGCGCAAGGCCGCGAGCGTCGCGGGACCGCCGATTTTGTCGAGTGTTTCGCTCAGGTGCTTTTTCTCGCGGTCGAGGGTGCTGGCTTTCAGCAGGGCGAGCAGGACGGCTTCCTCGGCTGGTCCTGCGCCGAGTTTGGGCAGGGCGTTCATGGCGTAGCGCCGGATTTTTTCGGCGGGGTCTTGCAGGAGGGTGACCAGCCAGGCGCGGGCGGCAATTTTTTGGGCGGCGGTGCCGGATTCCGCGAAAGCCGCGCCGACAGCGCGAACGACGGAGACCTGCTCCATGCGCGCCGCGGGCGAGGAGCCATCAAACCGCGCGACGGCATCCTGCCACAGTGCGTCGCAGGTCATGGTGCGCAATTGGCGATAGAGGACTTTGTCGGCGTTGCGGCGTTCCTTTTCCATGGGGCGGGACTTTGACGGAAAGTGCGGAGAAATGCGAACACCGTTCTGGGCATGTCGTGCCACTTGACGATGTCGTAATCCACGGCGAACGTGGCGGCCGCCGCAAGCCGGGAGCCGCGAGGCGTTCTCCATGATTTCCGAACGCATGTCGGCCGGGACAAGATTCGGAAGAATCGGGTATCCCTCGGCATGGTAAGAATCGATCTGTTCCGTGGTAAACTTCGCCAAACAATGTTAGGTGGAGATGGGCGTTACGCGAGCTCATTCCGTGCTGAATGGGCTGTTTTCTGGCGGGAACACGTTGGTATAGATGACGGCGCGGCGGGGTTCGGCCATCATGGGCGCCACGGTGTCGCGCCAGCGTTTGTAATGCGCAGTTTCTTTGTGCTGCAGCGTGGCTTCCACGGTACGGTAGCCCTCCACCAGCACAAAGCGCGTTGGATCCTCGCGCTCCTGAATCACGTCGAAACGCGCCACGCCTGGTTCGCGCAAGCTGTGGCCGGCGTTTTCTGCGGAGGCGTGTTGGAAGGCCTCAACGTGGTCGGCCTTGACGTGAACATGGACGTGGACGATATGCATGGTTGTGCTCCGTGGTCGACGGTCAGCGGGTGAAGTCACCCCCGGCGGCGATATGTTCGACCAGATTCAAGTTCGCGTCCAGCACGTTGGCGCCGAAATCCATCTGCTGGCGGCGGACATCGCCGAAAGCCAGGCGCTGGTTGTCGTCGCTGACGAGCAGGCCGGGGGCGGTGTAGCGGGCCAGGCCGGGGACATCGAGTCGCACGGCGGCTTCGATGGTGTCGGGTGAGAGGTCACGGCCTTCGGCTTGGCGCGCGAGACCGGGCCAGACGGCGCCGAGGGGGCGGTCGCCGCCGCCGTGCCGTCCGAGCAGGATGCCGGTTTTGCCGATGGGGTCGATCCACATGATGGCATCGGGAAAGACGTCGCGAAAGGTGGCGGCAATGTGGATGGCGTATTCGGGGGGCAGGATGTGGTAGGGCACCCATTGGGCCACGATGGCGCCGGGGTTCAGGCGTTGGGCCATCAATTGATAGAACTCGCGGCTGTAGAGGGCATTGACGCCGGCGAAATGCGGCGGCATCGGTTCGAGGGTGACGACGTCATAGCGTCGGTCGGTGCGTCGCAGCCAGGCGCGGCCATCCATGACGATGGTGCGTACGCGCGGATCCTGAAGGACGCCCTCGTTCGACTGAAACAGGTCGGCCATGCGAATGACATCGGGGCTCAGTTCGACCACATCAAGCCGTTCCGGGCCTTCGCGGCGCACGCCGTTGGCGGTTTGTCCCGTGCCAAAACAAATGACCAGGGCGTCGTGCGGCGCCGGATGCAGAAGCATGGGCAGGCGCCCCATCCAGGGCATGTAATGCGACGTGCGCATTTCCGAGGATGCCTGAAAGCCATCGATGACCAGGGCGCGGTACTCGTTGGTGTAGGCGATGACGGAGATGGTTGAGTCTGGTGCCTCGGCTTGTTCCAGCAGGCGATAGGACGCGCGGTTCTTCTCGCCCTGAATGCGGTCGCGACCGAGGCCGGATTCCGTGGTGACGGCGATCAGAAGGGCGGCGGTGCCGGCGAGGGTGGTGGCTATGCGCGCCAGTCCGCGGGTTGTGCGCAGGGCGAGCAGCACCACCAGAGCGCCGGCAAGCCAGGCGGTGCGCGCGAAGCCGATGCAGGGCAGCAGGACCCAGGCCGCGAGCAGGGATCCGACGATGGCGCCGAGGGTGTTCCATGCGTAGAGGCGGCCCCAACGTCCGGGGGTCTGCTGGTCGTCGAGCAGCCAGGGCAAAGCGAAGCCGAGGAACAGGACGGGCAAGCCCATGGTGAGCAGCGACGCGACGAGCCAGACGACCATGGTGGTCCAGTAATCGTGCACGACGGAGAGCAGCAGATCGAAACGCTCGATGAGCGGGGTGGCGAGGAGGATGGCGACACCGGCGATGGCGAGGGTGTGTCCGAGGGTGATGCGGCTGGCGCGGATGGCAGGAACGAGACGGGCGGCGCAGGCGAGGGGAATCAGGACGGCGGCGAGGATAATGGCAAAGCTGTCGGTGGTGCTTTGGAAGGCGGCGCGCAGGGAGCGGAACCAGGCGACCTCCAGCACGAAGGTGACGAAGCCGGTCATCCAGACGATGAGGCCGACCGGGATGGCTGCGGTTGTCACGCACGTTGGTGTCGTGGTGTGGGGCTGGGCGATGTTCTGCTCGGCCTGGCCGCCGGTCAGACGGCTCAAACAGAGGGACAGGAGGCAGGCGGAAAAGTTGCACACGACCGCGCAGCGGGTGGCGAGGGTGATGCCCAGATTCGGGATGACAACAAACGACATCAGCAAGACACCGATGGCGGCGCCAGCGGTGTTTAATGCGTAGAGGCGGGACAGCGGGATCGCCAAGCGGCGTGCAATCAAACCGAAGACAGGGACGGTGGCGCCCATGGCCAGCGTGGGTGGCCCGAGGAGGAGAACGATGCCGGCGAAATGCAGAAAGGGGGCCAGCGCCGGTGAGCGGGCGTAGATGGCGCCATCCAGCATGGAGACAATGGCGAAGCCCGGCAGCATCCACAGCCCGGAAAGGCCGATGGTGAGTTCGAGCACGCCGTAGGCGTAGAGCGGGTTCGCGTTTCGCCGGGCCAGAATTTTTCCAGCGAGCCAGGCACCGATGGACATGCCGCCCATGGTGGCGGCGAGGGTGATGGCGGTGCCCTTGGCAGATACACCCACCGCAAGCGAGGCCTGGATTTGCCAGAGAATTTCCCAAGTCAGGGCGGCCATGCCGGCGACGCCCACCATCAGGCATGTGAGGAACATGTGCGAAGATTTCCTGTCCGATGAGCGGCGTGCGCGGTGTTAAAGCATCGTGGCTGTATGACACCCTTTTACAGATGCCGGGGGGATGTCAATTTTGAATGTTGCGGTCGCGTGCGTCGATGCGACGCCGTTCATAAAATTGTTGCGGGTTGTATCAGCTGCTCGTCGGCATGGCGATTAAGGTGAGCTTGCAATATGGGGTGGATGGCCTTGATGTGGAGATATCCTCGGCGCATGTCGTGGCGATCCGGCCCACGCATCTGGCAGTGGCCACCGATGCGGGACAACTCAAGGTCGGATCCTTTGCGCGCGGCGCACGGGCGCTATTCCGGCGTCTCGGTCCACGTGGCGCGCAACGCGTTAGGGCGTGGATCGTGAGGATCGATGGCGGCGGCTTGCGCGAGGTCGGCATCGGCGGCAGCGCGATTGCGATTGCGCATATGGGCTTCGGCGCGGGTCAGGTAGGCGCGAAATGCGCGCGGGAAGCGCGTGATTGCTGCTGTGGCGTCGGCGATGGCCTCCGCGGTGTTCCCGTTCGCCAGATGCGATTCCGCTCGATTGGCGAAGAACAGATGCGCCACGGGGTGATTGGGCGACAGGCGAATGGCTTCGCTGAATGCGGCCAGCGCTTCCTGTGGATTGCCAAGTTGGCGCAGGGCGAGCCCCCGGTTGTTATGGCCCAGGGGATCGGCGGGCGCGAGCTGGCAGAAATGCGTGTAGTCGGACAAGGCGGCGGCGGTGTGGCCCAGTTTGTCGCGGGCGTAACCACGGTTCAGATAGGTACGCGGGTAGGCGGGGGCGAGCGCGGCGGCCGCATCGAAATCCGCGATGGCGTCGGCATAGCGGCCCAGATCGTTGCGTGCGCAACCACGCATGTTTAATGGAAAGACGGCGGAGGGGTGGCGCGCGAGCGCGTGGGTCCAGAGCGTATCGCTGTCGCGCCAGGCGCTGGCATAGGTGTGCGTTACGCAGCCGAGGGCGATGAGGTAGGCGCCGATGGCGCAGGTGGCGATGAGGCGCAGGCGCGGCACGGTGCCGACGCGTACGGCGAGCAGGCTGAGGCCAAGGCAGAACCCGAGGGAAGCGAGATAGGCGTAGCGGTCGGCGATGATGAAGTCCGCGACGGGGACGAGCTGCAGCACGAGGACGATTCCCGCGAGAAAGATGCCCAACGCGCCGACAAGGGCGGGGTGGGCGCGGCGCAGGCGGATGGCGGTGAGACTCGCGACGAGCAGGCATGCAGCGCCGGCGAAGGCGTAGACGCGGGCGAGCGGGGCGGCGGGGTAGGGATGAAAGGCGGCGAGGGCGTTGAGGTCGATCAGGTGGGAGACGTAAAGCCAAAGGGCCCCCAGGGCGAGACCGACGCGCGAGGCGATGTCGGTGGCACCGGAGAGGTCGGGGACGTAGCCGCTGGCCTGCTGGGCGCGGATGGAGATCAAGCCGAAGATGGCGGCCAGCATCCAGAAGGGCAGTTTTTCCAAGATGAGCGTGCGGGCGTTGATGGGGCGGCGACGGATGATGTCCAGCGCGATGAGCGCGAGGGGGAAGGAGACGGCCATGCCTTTGGACAGGACGGCGAGGAGCATCCATGCGAAGGCGCGCCATTTGCGGTGGGCGAGATAGGCGAGGAGACCGATCAGATAGAAGAGCGTATAGAGCACATCCTTCCGCGAGGTGACCCAGGCGACGGCTTCCATGTGAATGGGGTGGAGGCCGAAGATGGCGGCGGCCAGTGCGGCGGCGACCAGGCTGCTGGATTCATGTTCGACGGAATGGGGTGCTGGACTGGCACTGCCGGGTGGTGGGGCGGGTGGCTGGAGAAGGCGGCGAACGAGGGCATAGACGAGGGCGGTATTGGTAAGATGCAGGAGCACGTTCACGGCGTGGTGCAGCCAAGGATTGAAATCCGCCAGGCGAAAGGTCAGCCCGAGCGAGACGAGCGTCAGCGGGTGATAGCCTTCAAAAAAGTGCGTGAAGATGTAGACGATGCGCGCGGCGTCGAAGGGGCGCACGGCGGTGAGATAGCGGTAGTCGTCCAGATTCAGGAATGCGGCGGAGAACACGGGTGCATAGGCGGCCAGCGTGGTGAGCAGGATTCCGAAAAGTGCCCAGAAGGGCCAGCGAGAATTGCGCATCGGGCCAGTCTAGGGGGCTGGGGCGGGAATGAAAATCGGAAACGCGGCGGCGATCGGTCAGAGGACTGCGCTGGCAAGTGCGGCCAGCTTGGCAACGGGCGCGGGGACGGCAGCCTCGCGCGCGTGGCGTGTGCGGATGGCGTAGGCGATTTCCTGCATGCGGGCGAGGATGCGGGCCTCCACCACGACGACATGGCGGGGCACATGCAGGTGTGTGTGCGCCAGATTCAGCAGGCCTTTGATGCCGGAGGACACGAGTTGATCGGCCACGAGCTGGGCGGCGGCTGCGGGAACGGCAATGATGCCAATGTCCACCCGCATATCCCGCACGATGCGTTTGAGTTGTCCGACGGGACGCACGGTGAGTTGTCCGACCCGTCGGCCCACAACTTTGGGATCGGAATCGAAGACGGCAACGGTCTTAAAACCGTGTTCGCCGAAATCCGCGTGCAGCGCGAGGGCGCGACCAAGGAGACCGGCGCCGATGATCACGTTCCGGTGCTCCGTGCGCGCACCGAGGACGTCGCCCAATTCCTGTTCAAGACGATTCACTTCGTAACCGCGCTTTGAGACGCCGACGATTTCCAGATGCGACATGTCCTGGCGCACGGTTGACGTGGTCAGGCTGAGGGTGTCCGCGATCTGGCGCGACGAGACCCAGCGTTGATTCACCTTTTTTAACTCACGCACGTGCGTGAGGTAGCGCGGGAAGCGGCGCAGGACGGGACCCGGGAGGCGGTGCGCTTCCGTGAGGGGTTTCGGTCCGGCGGGCGTGGGATCGGTGGAATCCATCGGCGGACGGTAGCAGGCGGGGTTTGGAATCGTCAATCGATTAACGTTAAGGATTTGCCGTTAACGCGTCGTCGGCGGTGGACGGGGGCAGGCTGGGCCGGGTGGACCGGGTGGCATAGGCGCGGCGCACGGTCAGCAGCGCGTCGTAGGAGGCGGCGCGGCGGCGATACCAGTTTTCCATTTTTTCCATCAGGATTTCCCAGTCGGCGGCCGTGGGTGTGACATCACGCTGCCAGTGCTCAGCGTTGGCGATTTTTTGATCCCAGTGCACGCGATCGCTGGTGATGCGCACCCGGATTTCGCGTTTCTGCCGGTCCGCGTCCCGTTCCGTCCAGCCAATGTGTTTACGCATGTTGCTTACTCCCGGCTCATCAATTGGGAATGGTTCTAATTGTCACGATGCTGGACGCGTTGCGGCGACTTACAGTGCCAAATCCCTGTAGGCTCGCCACCGTGTGGCGCATCCGGGTTGATAGACATTCAAATGGCGGCGCTACCCCTATGTTTTTGCAGTTTCCGGATCGTGCAGGCGCCCGAGGCGGCGCAGGTCGGGCCAGAGTAGCGCAACGACGGCCACCACGGCGAGCGTGGCCATGCCGCCGGCCACGGCCGAAATAATGGGCCCCCAGAGCGCGGCGATGGCACCGGACTCGAAGGCGCCCAATTCATTCGAGCAACTGATGAAGACGGAATTCACGGAGGAAACACGGCCGCGCATGGCGTCGGGTGTGCGCAGTTGCACGAGGCTATGGCGAACCACGACGCTGATGGTGTCCAGCGCGCCGGTGAAGGCCAGGGCGATCATCGAGAGCCAGAACGAACGCGAGAAACCAAAGACGATGGTGGCAAGGCCAAAGCCGGCGACCGACCATAACATGGCGCGGCCCGCGTGTTCGGGCGGGCGACGGTGCGTGATCACGAACGCCATGATCAGAGCGCCGATGCCCGGCGCGCTGCGCAGCAGGCCGAAACCGGTGGGTCCGACGTGCAGAATGTCCTTCGCGAAAATGGGGAGCAGGGCGACGGCCCCGCCAAAGAGCACGGCGAGCATGTCCAGCGTGACGGCGGACAGGATCACTTGTGTGCGCCAGACGAAGCGGAAGCCGGCCAGCATTTCGGCGAGCGAGGTGGGGACGGGGCTGCGCGGGGCGCCGCGCGAGGGTGTGCGATAGAGGAACAGCCAGAAGGTGAGTGTGAGGCCGGCGTCGGCAAGGTAGGCAGGGAGGGCCTGATGCTGCCAGCCAATCAGCAAGCCGCCAAGCGCGGGGCCGATGACGGAGGCGATTTGAAATCCGCTGCTGCGCCAGGTGATGGCGTTGCTGTAGTGCTCGGTGGGCACGAGTGCGGTCCAGAAGCCGGCGGCGGCGGGGGTGGCGAAGGCACGCGAAACGGCCGAGAATCCGAGGCAGGCGTAGATGGCGAGGAGCGGGGCGCCGCAGGCGGAGAGCACGGCCAGGGCGACTGAGCAGCAGGCCATGACGCCCTCGGCCACGAGCAGGATGCGGCGGCGGTTGAAGCGGTCGGCCGTGTGGCCCGCAGGGACGGCGAGGAGGATGATCGGCAGGAATTGCACGAGTCCAACGCCGCCGAGCACCATGGCGGAGCCCGTTTGTTCATAGAGGTCCCAGCCGACGGCCACGCTCTGCATGGCGCTACCCAGATTGGCGAGCGTGCTGCCGAGCGCATAGAACAGAAAATGGCGATGGCGCAGAGCGGCATAGGGATCTTGGCGCGGTATGAGGGGCGCCGGGTTCATGTTGCCGTCGGCTCCAGCGGCATACGCCAGCGCAACCAGGCCAGGCCGAGGGCGGGGAGGATCAGGGCGATCAGGAGGGCCCATCCGAACCCGGACTGCAGGCCGCGGCTGCCGGCCCAGGCGTAGACGCAGCACAATGGAAGGGTGCCGGCGCCCGCCAGGAGCAGAAACGCGCGCCAGGAGATGTGACTGAGTCCGGCGAGACAACTGACAATTTCGGTGAGCATGGGCACGCCGCGGCTGAGCAGGATGCCCCAGGCGCCGTAGTGTTTGGCGAGGCGTTCGATACGCGCCGCATCCCGTGTGCCGACGAGGCGATGAAAGGCATTCCGACCGTAGCGGCGGCATAGTGCGAAGCCGACCAGTGCCGACGCCATTGCACCGGCAAAGTTTGCCAGCGTGCCAGCACCCCAGCCCAGCAGGGCGCCGGCGAGCGTCATGACGATGCTGGACGGCACGGGCAGGAGCAGGTCACCGGCGAGGAGTATAAACACGATGGCGGCAACGGCGGCGCGGCCCGCGGGTGATCCTGACGCGCTGTGCATCCATTTGGTTATGGTCTGGGCGTCCATCCAGCCGAGGGATTCCGCGGCGAGGAAGAGGAGCGTCATGGCCCCAAGCAGGCTGATGACAATCAAGGCGAGGGCGCGCATGGGAGGGGATGGTAGGCGTTCAGGCGGAGTCGTGCAAGGCGGGGGCAACTTCGGCGGACAATTACGCGCCGCTGACGATGATGTCGTGAATGCGCAGGGACGGACGCGTCACGGTGGCGATGCCATTGCGCCAGGGGGGATGCCGCTATTCCGGGCCTGTGCCTGGCGACCTGAAGGCTACGTTGTTCCTAACCCAAAAACGTGCAGATGTACTCGCAGACGCCGCTCGCAACTTCGATGTCGAAGCCGGACTGGGCGGGAACATCGAACGACTGACCCGAGCCGAATACGGCGACCCCGGTATGCCCGTCCAGTTTGACATGGCAGGTGCCGGCCGTGATCGCCATGCGTTCCGCCTGACCGGTGTTGAAATGAAACTTGCCGGGAAAAATGATGCCAAGCGTTTTGCGGCTGCCGTCCGCCATTAGAATGCTGTGGCTGACCACTTTGCCATCAAAGTAGATATTCGCCTTTACCAAGGCGGTAACGTCGCGAAATTCAGTGGGTATCTTGTTCATAAACGCGCTGATTCTCGACAAGGCGCGCCGAAAAATCAAGTGGTATGCGCGCCAGCCTGTAGATCGGGTGTGATTTTAATTAGTTGAGGATTCATGCGGCAGAGCGCAGGTG
>JAQCIA010000046.1 GCA_027620105.1 Verrucomicrobiota bacterium
GCGTCTTTTCGCGGCCAAAATTCGCCCCCCCGAAAATCCACTTCCGCGCCAGAACCATCCTTGCCCGTAGCCTGCAGACCAGTTTTTCTGAATCATTCCGAGGTGGTTACCGACCGCGGGCGCCGTCGCCTAACTTCGCGCGAGCCTCGCGTGAGACGCTTCGCTCCGACGTTTGATAATCAGCCCGCGGGACAAGTGACGTATCCCACCCGGGAGGAACGCCTTCCGCCGCGCCCGCATGCCGCCCCATCACCCGCAATTCCCGCCCGGCTCACAACAGGCCCCCGCCGCTTCGGCCATCGTCTCGCGATAGGCCAGCCCCTTCGTCTCCCGCGGATCGCGCACGGCATTGCGCCGGCAATCAATCGTCGCGGCCTTGCTCAGATCAACCGTCTCGCGCGGCGGAATGCCGATGAGCTGCCCGGCATAGGCCGAGCCCGCCCCCGTCAGCAAGTGATAGATCTTGTCGCACACCACCATGCGCTCGCCGCGCCTGTACGTGTGCCCATCGTCATCCGTCACCGCCTTCCACGGCCCCTTGTAAATCACTGCCTGATTGGCTTCCAGGCAAGGCCCCTGCTTGCCCTTGAACGCGCGCACGGTCAGCGACCGAAACTCAACGCCATCAATCACGCGCCATGGCTCTTCCTGGCGCGCCAGCACTTCGATCCCATGAAAACCTGCCTCCTCGAACATCGCCAGAAAGCGATCTTCGCGGAAGGCCCCGGCGATGCAGCCACTCCACAGTTCGGGATCATCCAAAATCGCCTGCGTCGGCGCTTCATCGCACACAATGTCGGAAATCACCGCGCGCCCGCCCCGCTTGAGGATGCGAAAAATCTCACCAAACAGCTGCGCCTTGTCCTGCGGGCGCACGAGATTCAGCACACAATTGGAAACCACGACGTCCACGGTCTCCGTGGCGATCAGCGGCGCTTCCTGCCGAAGCCGCGCGCACGCCGCGTCGAGCATGGCCAGGTCGCCCGACTGCTTCAGCGGATGCGCCGACATCCATGCATCGACGGCCTCCACATCCAGGGCCAGATCCTGGATGCGGCCTTTGACGAAACGTACATTGTCGTAGCCGAGCTTGCCCGCAATCGCCGGCTGATGCTTGCGCGCCAGAGACAACATGGCGTCGTTGAAATCCACGCCAATCACGCGCCCGGCCTGCCCCACCTTCTGCGCCAGGATGTACGCGATCTTGCCCGCCCCGGAGCCCAGATCCACCACCGTTTCGCCCGCCTGCACATGCCGCTCCGGATTCCCGCAGCCGTAGTCCTTCTCAATAATCTCCGCTGGCAGCACCTTCAGATAGTCCGCCTCGTAATGCGTCGTCGGGCAGCATAGCGCCGGCTCCACCGCCTCGGCCCCGCTGCGATACCGCTGCAACACTTCCCGCTCAACATCGTATGTGGTCAACGAATTGCTCATAATCCTCCTCGCCTATTCCAACACCGCCCCTGTGGTCCTCTGGCAGTATCGCCCAGACCGGCGCGAAAAACCATCCCGTCTGTGGCCAGACCCGCTGCGCCTTCCTGTCATACACGAATTGCGCGATACTTTCCTTGGCAAAGGAGAGTCATCATCACGACAAACAGCAAGCGTGCAACGGTTTCCGCAGTCCGCCCGCCGCGCGTGAAAACGAGCAGCAACGCGCCCGCAGTTACCGCCACACGTCGCCCGCCGACCGCGAAAACCAAACTCCTTTCGCGTGACAACCTGCGGGCTGGTCAACTGCCTGCGCTTCGCAAGCAGGACCGAAATTGTGTTGGGAATCGCACGCCCATCCCCGCATGATACTGCGCATGCGTAGCGCGTCAGAATCTCAGGTTCGTGACGGGACATCGGTTTACCCCGAAACCGTGATCGCAATCGCCGACCTGACCCGACCTGCGAAGGCCGCACCGCGCACATCGCGCGACTGGACCCACGGCCCTGCCGGCGAGCCCCGTGGCTACATCCAGCCAACATTACTGAAGGAGCTGTGGTTTCACACCGGCACCACCTGTAACCTGCGCTGCCCCTTTTGCCTGGAAGGCTCCAGCCCCGGCGACAAACGTCTGGGCGCCCTGACCCTCGCCGATGTGCGTCCCTTCATTGAAGAAGCGCGATCACTGGGCGTCGAACAATTCTCCTTCACGGGCGGAGAACCTTTCGTGATTCCGGAATTTCCCGCCATCCTGCATCACGCCCTCCAGCACCGGCCCTGCCTCGTCCTGACCAACGGCACGCTCCCCATCCTCAACCGCATGCGGGATGTCGCCGCTCTGCGCGGCCAGCCCCATGCGGTGCGCTTCCGCATCAGCCTCGATCACGCCAACGCCGAACAACACGACGCCGGGCGCGGTGCGGGAAACTTTGACCTCGCCCTCAACGCCCTGCGCACCCTCCACGAACTGGGCTTCGGCGTCTCGGTCGCCCGCCACCGCGGCAAGGACGAAGACGTCCCGGCCGTGGATCAACAATTCCAGGCCGTCTTTCGCGCTGCCGGAATTCCCGAAAATATCCCCATCGTGAGTTTCCCCGAATTCTTGCGCCCGAACAGCAATGGCGCCGTTCCCGTCATCACCGAAGCCTGCATGACGACCTACCACACGCCGGATAGCCGCGCCGCGTTCATGTGCGCCTACACGAAAATGGTCGTCAAACGCGACGGGCACCTGCGCGTCTACGCCTGCACACTGGTCGACGACGACCCGGACTACGATCTCGGCGGCACCCTCAGCGCGAGCATGCAGGTGCGCGTGATGCTCAAACACCATCGCTGCTTTTCCTGTTTCGCCTACGGTGCGAGCTGCAGCGATCCGGGTGGGAACCCAATGAACGCGCACCAGTCAGGAGTTTCCCCACCATGAACAAAGCAAGCTTGATCGCATGCAGCCTCATCGCCGCGGTCACCGCAACGGCCGCCTTCGCCGGCGACGAATGGCTGACAGATTTTGAAAAGGCCAAACAGGTGGCGGCGACCCGGCACGTCCCGATTTTGGCCGAGTTTTCCGGTTCCGACTGGTGCCCCTTGTGCATCCGTCTGCATCGAGGTGTCTTCTCGCAGCCGGAGTTCAAGAACTACGCCGAGACAAATCTGGTTTTGTTCCTCGCCGATTTTCCCGACCGAAAACCGCAATCGGCTGAAGTCATCCAACAGAACGAGGAACTGCAGGAGCGTTACGGCGTCAAAGACTACCCCACCCTCCTGCTGCTGGACCCGACGGGCAAAGAACTCGCGCGCACCGGTTACCGGTCTGGCGGCGTGACCTCCTATGTCGCACATATCGAGCGCTTGATCGACGAAGCGTGGGCCCCGCGTGCAGCGCCCCCGGAAAGCGCCAAGGATCCATGAGCGCGAATCCGCAACGCACGGAACGCCCTCCTCGCGCTCGCGCAACCGCCAAACTCCTGCTGCTGGCGGCACTCATCGGCGCCCTCCTGATCACAGCAAAACTCTTCAACCTCCAGCATGTGCTGCGCGACGCGCTGGCCTGGATCGCGGAACTGGGCATGCTCGGCGTCATCTTCTTTGTCGGACTCTATATCCTGGCCTCCGTACTGTTGCTTCCCGGCTCCATCCTGACGCTGGGTGCCGGTGCCGTCTTTGGCGTGGTCGTCGGATCCATTGCCGTGTCGATCGGGGCAACCCTTGGCGCGACCTGCGCGTTTCTGGTCGGTCGCTACATCACGCGCGACTGGGTCACCGCCAAACTTTCCGGCAACGCCAAATTCACCGCCATCGATGCCGCCGTTGCAAACGCGGGCTGGAAAATCGTGCTGCTCACCCGCCTCTCGCCGGTGTTCCCCTTCAACCTGCTGAACTACGCCTTCGGCCTCACACATGTGCGCTTGAATCACTACTTCCTCGCATCATGTGTGGGCATGCTCCCGGGCACCGTGATGTTCGTCTATATCGGCTCCCTCGCTGGCGATCTGGCAAGCCTGGGCGCCGCCGGACGCACCCGCAGCACGGGCGAGTGGATTCTCTATGGTGTTGGGCTCCTCGCCACAATCGTCGTCACAAGCTTCGTCACGCGCCTGGCCCGTAAAGCACTGGCCGCGCACATCACCACGCCAGAATCAGCACCATGACCACAACCATCTCCCCCTGGGACCAGCACAATCAGGACCTCGTCAACCACGTACACCCGCCGGACTGGATCAACCCCAAGCCAGCTGGACGCTACAACCTGGTCGTCATCGGTGGCGGAACCGCTGGCCTCGTCACCGCCGCCGGCGCCGCCGGCCTGGGCGCAAAAGTGGCCCTCGTCGAACGCCACCTGCTCGGCGGCGACTGCCTGAACGTCGGCTGCGTACCGTCAAAAGCGCTCATCAGCGCCGCGCGCGTCGCCGCCACGGTCCGCGATTCCTCCGCCTTCGGCATGCAGATCCCGGCTGGCGCCCAGCTCGATTTCGCTGCCACCATGGCGCGCATGCGCAAACTCCGCGCCGGCATCGCCCCCCACGATTCGGCGGCGCGCTTTCGCGAACTCGGCATCGATGTCTTTCTCGGAGAAGGCCGCTTCCTGGATGCGCACACCATCGCCGTGGACGACCAACGCCTGCGCTGCAGTCATGCCGTGATTGCCACCGGCGCACGGGCCTCGGTCCCTCCCATTCCCGGACTCGACCAGATCAACTACCTGACCAACGAAACGCTCTTCTCGCTGACGGAATTGCCGAAGCGTCTGGCGGTCATTGGTGCCGGCCCCATTGGCTGCGAAATGGCCCAGGCTTTTGCCCGCTTCGGATCCGACGTGCTGCTGGTGGAGTCCGTGCACGGAATCCTGCCGCGCGAAGATCCCGACGCCGCGGCCCACGTCCTCGCCGCCTTGACGCACGACGGCGTCACCCTGCTGTGCTGCGGCCAAGAATTGAAGCTCTCACCCGCCCATGGCGGTCGCGTGCGTCTGACCGTGGATTCACACGGAAAAGCCTACGATGAAATCGTCGACCAACTGCTGGTCTCCGTGGGACGTGCGCCGAACATTGAAGGGCTGGACCTGGAGAAAGTGGGCGTGGCCTTCACGAAGAAGGGCGTCACGGTCGACGATCACCTGCGCACGACCAACCCGGCCATCTATGCCGCCGGAGACGTCTGCTCGCCCTATCAATTCACCCACGCCGCCGATTTCATGGCCCGCATCGTGATTCAAAATGCGCTGTTCTTTGGTCGTGCCCGCGCCAGCGCATTGACCATCCCCTGGTGCACCTACACCGAACCGGAAATCGCCCACGTCGGCCTCTACGAAAAACAGGCCCGCGAACAGGGCATCGCGGTCGACACCTTCACCCGCCCCCTTGACGAAGTCGACCGCGCCGTGCTCGAAGGCCGCACGGACGGCATGGTGCGCGTGCATGTGCGCAAAGGCACGGACAAGATCATCGGCGCCACCATCGTTGCCGCCAATGCTGGCGACATGATTTCCGAAATCACCCTCGCCATGACGCAAGGGCTCGGCCTCAAACAATTGGCCAGCACGATCCACCCCTACCCGACGCAAGCCGAAGCCGTTCGCCAGGTTGCCGACATGTACAACCGCACCCGCCTCACCCCGCGCGTCAGAGCCATGTTCAAACGTTTTCTGACCTGGCGACGACACTGAGTCACATGCCTGGACCGCACACCGAAATCCACAAGCATGTCCAAATTCCAAGGTCGTCCGCGACCTTCGGGCACGGACTTCTGTCAGCATGAACTCCCTCCTCATCATTTTCACCCGCCATCCCGAGCCTGGCAAAGTAAAGACGCGCCTGATCCCGGAACTCGGCCCGACCGGCGCCGCCGAGTTTCATGGCGACGCCACCCTGTGGACCCTGCGCACGGCGCGCATTCTGCGCACCACCACCGGCATCACCATCGGCGTCTGCTACACCGGCGCCGATCGCCCCACCATGCGCCGCTGGCTCGGGCAGGATTTGCCGTACACGCCCCAACAGGGCCACAACCTCGGCGACCGCATGCGCCATGCGTTCGAACAGGGATTCCGCGCCGGCCATGCGCGCATCGTCATCGTGGGCACCGACTGCCCCGAGCTGTCCATCACCCACCTGCGCAAGGCCTTTGACGCGCTGGCCTCGCACGATCTCGTCCTGGGTCCCGCGGCCGATGGCGGCTACTACCTCATCGGGATGTCGTGCCTGCGTGCGGAAGTTTTTCAAGACATCACTTGGGGAACGCCATCTGTCCTGGCGCAAACGCGCAGGATCATCTCGGACACCGGCATCACCGCCGCACAACTGGAACAGCTCCACGACATCGACACCCCCGCCGATCTGCACATCTGGGAGCGCGCGGGTGGGCGGGCGCGGGACGTTTCCATCATCATCCCCACCCTCAACGAAGCCGGCCAGATTCGCGCCGCGATCGCCAGCGCCCAGCACGGTTCGCCGCGTGACATCATCGTGGTGGATGGCGGCAGCACCGACGGCACGCGCGCGCTGGCACAACAATGTGGTGCACATGTGATCACCGCCCCCGCGGGCCGCGCACGACAGATGAACGCGGGAGCCGCCGAAGCCCGCGCCGACTGTTTGCTGTTTCTGCATGCCGACACATGCCTGCCCGCTTCATACGCAACAGACGTCAACCGCATCCTCTCGGATCAGCGCGTGTCCGCCGGTGCTTTTGCATTTCAGATGGGGCGCGCGTTCCCGGGCAGCCGTGCCATTGAGATCGGCACCGCCATGCGCGCGCGCTGGCGCCAACTGCCCTATGGCGACCAGGCCATCTTCCTCCGCCGCCGGGATTTTCACGAACTTGGCGGATTTCGCGCCATGCCCCTCATGGAGGATTACGAATTCGTGCTGCGCCTCCGCCGTCTCGGCCGGATCGTGATCGCGCCCGCGCCCGCCACAATCTCCGCCCGCCGCTGGCAAAAACACGGCGCCCTCCGCACGACCCTCCTGAATCAAGGCATCATCGCCGCTTACCATCTCGGCGTGTCCCCTGAACGCCTCGCCACCTGGTACCGCGGGCCCCATCCCAACCCCGCTTCGACTGATTCCTTATAGTGCCTCCGTTTGAATTCTTATCAACCCGGATGCGCCACACCGTGTCGCCACTTCAGGGATTTTGTACGGGAGTAGCCGCACCGGGTGCGGCAATGATGCGAAAGGCGGCGCGACCGAAAGGATTGAGGTGCGGGTCAGTTCCGCACCAATTGAAGCGCTCTGGCCGCGTGCTGAAACGAATCCCCGAAGGTGGACGCCGACCTCCGGGCGGCGCCTCTTCCCAACATTTGCATTACCCTGTCTTCCCTCCTTCTATAGAATGCTCGCATGGATAGCCCCCTCCCCAACCTGGAGCAAATTCGCACCGTCGCGGGCCTGCTGGTCCTGACCACCCTCCTCGCCTGGGAAAGCTGGAAGCCCTACTTCACATTCTTCGCCCGCGCCAGCCGCGCCCGCGGCCAGCACCTCGTGCGCAACCTCGCCATCGGCTTGCTCAACGGCGCGCTAATCGCCCTCTGCTTCTCCCTGCTCTGGGCCAAGACCGCGAGTTGGTCGGATGCACAGAATTTCGGACTGTTGCACCGCATGCCATTGCCCGTCTGGACGCACGCGCTCGCCGCGATCCTGCTGCTCGACCTCTGGACCTACGCCTGGCACCGCGCCAACCATCGCATTCCGTTCCTTTGGCGCTTTCACCGCATGCACCATTCCGACCCGCACATGGACGTCACCACCGCCCACCGCTTCCATCCCGGCGAAATCTTCGTGTCATCAGCCCTGCGGCTGCCCGTCATTGCCCTGATCGGCACGCACATCTGGGAGCTGGCCCTCTACGAACTATTGCTGGCCGCCATCGTGGAGTTTCATCACGCCAATGTCGGCCTGCCCGCGCCACTGGATCGCGCGCTGCGCGTCTTCATCGTCACGCCCGACATGCACAAGGTGCACCATTCGCGCATCCAGCAGGAAACCGACTCGAATTACACATCGCTGCTGTCCCTCTGGGATCGCGTCTTTCAATCGTTTCGCCTGCGCGCCGATCCCAAAGCCATCGAGTTCGGCGTCGATGGCTGGACCGCAACGCAACATCAGCAGCTGCCCGGCATGTTGGCCACGCCAATCAGGCAGCCAACGCTCGACATACGTCCGCCCGACACAACCCGTGAATAATCACACGGGAGGAGCGCCGGCCACCGCGCCTGCGTCTTTTTCTCACCAGCTGCTATACTCCCCGCATGACCGATCCTTCCATGGAACCCGACATCCTGCTGCCCACTCCATCGGAAGCCAAAGCCTCCGAATGGACCACCGCCCTCTGCGCCGCCGGTTTTGATTACTCGCTCGAATGCCGTCCCACCGGTTGGGTTTTTCATCTGCCCCCTGAAACGGCCGCTGCCGCGCGCGCGGAGCTGGAAGCCTATGAAGCCGACAACCGCAACTGGCCGCCCATCGCAAAACCCGAACCACCTGCCATGCCCGACATGCCCAACAGCTGGTCCCCCGCCTGGGTCGCCTGCGTCCTCATCGCCTTCTACGCCTGGCTCGGCCCCTACACCGATGCCAGCCCCTACCTCCGCGCGGCAGCCATGGATGCCCACGCCGTACAAAGCGGCGATTGGTGGCGCCTCGTCACCGCGCTGCTCGTGCATGCGGACTTCGGGCACCTGCTGGGAAACATCGCCTGCCTGATCCTCTTGGGCCGCGCCGCTTGCGCCGCATTCGGTTCCGGCCTCGCCTGGATCCTCATTCTCGGGGCCGGCATTGGCGGCAACACACTCGAAGCCTACTGGTTTCCCGGCATGCGCGTGTCCGTCGGGGCCTCGACCTCCACCTTTGGTGCGCTGGGCTTACTCGTCGGCTATCGCGCGCTACAACAAGCCCTCCGCTGGCGCACCCTCAAACCCGCCCTGCGCCAATTCGCCCTCCCCATCGGCGCCGGTCTCGCCATGCTGGCCTTGCTCGGCAGTGGCCCGCGCAGCGACTTCGTTGCCCACGCGATGGGCATGCTGAGCGGCATGTGCCTCGGCGCCATCCTCGGCGCAAGTGGCGTCCCCCATCTCCGCCCCTGGTGTCACCGCGCCTTGGAACTCGCTGGCATCGCCCTGCTCATGTTCGCCTGGCGCGCCGCCTTCGCCGCCGCCTCAACCGTCGGCCCATAGCGCCACACAAGCATCAGGCAGAGCCCCCTTTTGAAGGATTGCCGCACACGCTGTGGCGACTACCGTGCAGACCCATGACGCAGCGCCACCGTGTGGCGTATCCGGGTTGTAAACTTTAAATGGCGGCACGACCAAGGAACGCGACAACCGGCGCGCGCTGCGGTAACATCGCAACACACTGAGTATGTCATCCAACACAAAGAACCATCCCGCCGCGCCGCCCCACGCCTTCGCCCACAAACTCAGCGCGGAGGAAATCAACCGCCTTCCACTGATCGCCTACGAAGGCCCCATTCATGTGGTCGAATCCGCGGAACAGGCTGAGGCCGCCCTGCAAAACATCCGGCAGGAAACGCTGCTCGGATTCGACACCGAATCGCGCCCATCCTTTCGCAAGGGCGAAGTCTATCCACCGGCGCTCCTGCAACTCGCGGGCGAGCAGGCTGTCTGGATTTTTAAACTAGCCCACCTCGGATTGCCCGCCGGCATCGCGGCAATTTTCACCGACCCCGCCATCGCCAAGGCGGGTGTTTCCAATGCGCGTGACCTCACGGATCTGCGCAAACTGCGTCAGTTTGAACCGGCGGGGTTTGTGGATCTCGGTTCCGCCGCCAAACGCGTCGGCATTCAGCACCACGGTCTGCGCGGCCTGGCGGCCGTGCTCCTTGGATCCCGTGTTTCCAAAGGCGCCAAACTCACCAACTGGGCGCACCCCAACCTTCCCGCCAAAGCGTTGCAATACGCCGCCACCGACGCCTGGATTGGCCGCCGCCTGCACGAGACCATGCGCGCACACGGATTTCTGGGCACGCAGGTCAGCGCGAAGACCACGCCAAGACCTCCCCCGCAGCCCCCCTTCCTGACCCGCCTCACACGCTACTTGCGCGCCTGCATTCGCACGTCGTGATTCAAGCGCACCCGCAATGGGGCTCCCACCGTATGCCATCCCGACATCCGCTGCGCGGCAATCTCAACGGTCCAGATCGGCGGGCAGATCCCGTTTGTCTCGGTATCAACAATAATCCAATCTTCGTTCTTCCTCGCGCTGCAGGCCCCCTTCCTGCCCGCCAGGCCGTGGACTGGTGGCTATACAACCAC
>JAQCIA010000047.1 GCA_027620105.1 Verrucomicrobiota bacterium
TGCGGCGGCGCTGGATGCCTTCATGGCAAGGATCGATCCCCGCGTGATTGTGTGTTTTGATGAGGCCTATGTGGAGTTGCTCCCGCCCGAAGCGCAACCCGACACGCTGCGCTATGTGCGCGAAGGCCGGAACGTGGTGGTCTTGCGCACGTTCTCCAAAACGTACGGCCTGGCTGGGCTGCGCCTGGGATATGCCGTGGCACCGCCGGCATGCATCGCACTCTTGAACCGCGTTCGGCAGCCCTTCAATGTTAGCGCCATGGCGCAAGTGGCGGCCGTCGCGGCTTTGGCAGATGAAGCGCACGTGGTGCAGACGCGGGCCATGGTGGCGGAGGGGCTGAAGACCCTGCAGGCGGCCTTCACCGCGCTGGGCTTGCGGTTCGTGCCGGGGTGCGTCAACTTTGTGCTCGTGGATGTGGGGGATGGGCGGGCGGTGTTCCAGTCCTTGATGAAGCGTGGCGTCATCGTACGCCCCATGAATGTGTACGGCTTGCCGCGACACGTGCGCGTGACCGTCGGGACGGATGCGGAGAATACGCGCTTCCTGTCCGCCTTGCGCGAGGTGCTGCGCCAAGGCGGGGGCGCGACAACATGAAGCAAATCGACACACTGGCAATCGTGGGGCTGGGGCTGATGGGGGCATCGCTGGGGTTGGCGGTCCGCGCACGCGGCCTGGCAAGGCATGTGGTGGGCAGCGCGCGCCGCGAAGAAACACGCACTGAGGCTTTGCAAAGGGGCATTGTGGATGCGGTCCATGCAACGGCGCTGGAGGCGGTGCGTGATGCTGACCTCGTGGTCTTCTGCCTGCCGGTGCTTTCCATCCCAGAATCTGTGCAGGGCTGCCGCGCGGCCTTGCGCAAGGGGTGCGTCGTCACTGATGTGGGCAGCACCAAGGCCGAACTCGCGCAAGCCATCGTGCCGTTGCTGTCGGACACAGGGGCGTGCTTCGTGGGCAGCCATCCCATTGCGGGCTCTGAGCAAACGGGACTGGCCGCGGCGCGTGCGGACCTGTATGCAAATGCCGTGGTCGTGATGACGCCGCCCGATGGGCGCAGCGCAGCGGGTAGCGCTGCGGTCCGCGCGCTTTGGGAGGGCGTCGGCAGCACGGTGGTGGTGATGACACCCGAGGCGCATGACCGGATGCTCGCGCGCACGAGTCATCTCCCACATCTGGCGGCGGCGGCGCTCGTGCGCACGGCGCTGGCGGGGGATCCGGGAGCGGCCGGGTTCTGCGGTAGTGGTTTTCGCGATACGACGCGTGTCGCCGGAAGTTCGGAGGACATCTGGCACGATATTGTGAAGACGAATCACGCGGCGCTCGAAACGGAGCTGGCTGCCTTCGCAAGTGAAATCACACAACTGCGGCAATTGATTGCGGACGGAAAATTCGATGCGGTGCGCCGGTGGCTGGCAGAGGCCCGCCGGATGCGCGACAAGGTCACAGATGGCCAGGGATAGACAGGAATGAGCGACTCCGACATGCGGGTGAATGAAGCAGATCATGCGCTGACGGTGCGCGTGGACGGCAACGACCGCGTGGTGGCGCCGCGGTCAAGCGTGAAGGGGACGCTGCAAGTGCCCGGCGACAAGAGCGTGTCGCACCGGTTGGCCATGCTGGCGGGAATGGCGGAGGGGACTGCCACGTTCGAGGGCTTTCTGACGAGCGAGGATTGTTTGCATACGCTCATGGCCGTTGAAGCGCTTGGTGCAACCGTGAACCGGCAGGGCGGGCAAGTGACGGTCACCGGTACCGGGGGGCGCTTTCTCGAGGCCGGCAAGGTGCTCGACATGGGTAATTCCGGCACGGGAATTCGTCTGCTGGCGGGGCTGCTGGCCGGGCATCCGTTTACAACCGAAATGACCGGCGATGCCTCGCTGCGCTCGCGCCCCATGAAGCGCATTCAGGGACCGCTGGAACAGATGGGCGCGCGCCTGGAATTAACCGGGCCGCGCGGCTGCGCACCAATTCGCGTGCATGGCGCGCGCCTGAAGCCGATTGAATATGTGCTGCCGATGGCTTCTGCCCAGGTAAAATCATGCGTCCTGCTCGCCGGGTTGCTCGCGGAGGGGCGGACGCAGGTCATTGAGCCGAACACCACGCGTGACCACACCGAGCGGCTGCTGCGTGCCATGGGTGTGGATTGCCAGACGGACGGTTTGTCGATCACCTTGCAAGGCCTGGGCGGAAAGCTTCCACGTCCACGCACTAATGTCTGGTCAGTCCCGGGCGACTTTTCAGCGGCCGCCTTCTGGCTGGGCGCGGCGGCCATGCTGCCAGGATCACAGGTGTTGCTCACCAACGTTGGCCTCAACCCGCGACGCACCGCGTTTCTGAATGTGCTCCGCCGCATGGGTGCCAAGATTGAGATTTTTCCGACGGACGGCGCGAACGCCTGGGAGCCGGCCGGCGCGGTTTCCGTGGAGGGTGGGGATCTGCACGGGACCGAGGTGTCCGGTGAAGAGATCCCGAACCTGATTGACGAACTGCCCATGGTGGCGGTGCTCGGTGCAATGGCCAGTGGGCGCACGGAGATTCGTGACGCGGAAGAACTGCGTGTGAAGGAAACGGATCGAATCACAGCCATGTTGAAGAGCCTGGCGGCCTTCGGTGTGCGTGGCGAAGAGAAGCCCGATGGCATGCTCGTCTTTGGCGGTGGTCAGATTCGCGGCGGGGGCGCGATTGAGAGTTTTGGCGATCATCGCATCGCCATGTCAGGCGCCGTGCTGGCGCTGGCTGCGGCGGCGCCCACGCGTATCTGCGATGTTGGCTGCGTGGCCACGTCGTATCCGGCTTTCTGGAATGATCTCGAACGCCTGACGGTGGGCATTCGGGGAAGCGGCCGACCATGAGCGCGTCGAAGGGAGCCGCCCGTGAGGTCATTGCCATCGACGGTCCGGCAGCCTCTGGAAAATCCACGGTGTCACGACGCGTTGCCAAGGGGCTTGGGTATCTCTATGTCGACTCAGGCGCACTGTATCGGGGCGTCACGTGCGCGGCACTGGCGCACGGCATTCCCGGTACGGACACCGAAGGCGTGCTACGTTGCATGGCGGAACGCGAATTCGCGTGGGAGGTAGCCGACGGCGCGGTGACCTTCACGATTGATGGCGTCCGGCCCTGCGCGGAATTGCGGACGGAGGCCGTGAATCAGAATGTGAGCCCGGTGGCCGCCGCCTGTGCCGTGCGTGTCCAGGTTGTGGAATGGCTGCGTGGCATGCTGTGCTTCGGTTCGCTGGTGATGGAAGGACGCGACATCGGCACCAAAGTGTTCCCGGACACACCTTATAAGTTTTACCTGGATGCGAATCCGGAAGAGCGTGCCCGCCGACGCCATGGCGAAAGCCAGGAGCCAGTCAGCGTGGCCGAAGTCAGCGCCTCGCTCCAGCGGCGCGACACGATTGATCGTCGCCGCGCCGTGGACCCGCTTAAGGTGGCGCCCGATGCAGAAGTCATCGATTCCACCGGCATGTCCATCGACGACGTGGTCCAGCATATTCTGAACGCGATCGCGACCCGTCGCGCTGAATCCACATAATGGCCGACAACGGATGCGCCTGCTCGGCGGTTGATCGCATGCGCGCTCCGACCTGTGTCTCTGGTTCTGGTCAGCGTCCCAACGGGGCGGGGATGCCGGAATCCCTCTCCCTGCGCGGCAGCGGGCAGGGCTGAGGGTGTTTGCAGCCGACGAATGCGGGCAAAAACGTGAATGTGCTTGCCTTGCCGAGACGGTTCCGCCATTAATCACCGTTTGCGTTCTGGGGTCGGTTCAACTGGTGGGCTATGCCAAAAGACGACAGCATTGAAATTGTAGGCACAGTGGTGAAGGTGCTGCCGGCGACCATGTATATGGTCAAACTGGAGAACAGCCACGAAGTGCTCGCGCATATTTCTGGCAAGATGCGGAAGAACTTCATCCGCATTACGGCGGGGGACAAGGTCACCCTGCAAATCTCGCCCTACGACCTGACCAAGGGCCGCATCACCTACCGCCACAAGACCTGAGTCGTCCGCACGCGGCGCGGTGACAGCGGGGATCGGCGGGCACCCTTTTCAAAACCGCGCGTGAATAATCCGGTCCCGGCGAAGTTCCCAAAATTCTCGCCGCTGCTCAGGCAGGCAGGCGGAACGCCTCCAAGCAGGCCTTGAAATCATCGGGCAGCCGGGACTGCACCGCGATGATCCGCGTGCGTCGCGGGTGGGGGAAACGCAGCTCCATGGCATGCAGCATTTGGCGCGGAATTCGCATTTGCGCGGCCGTCAGGGCGCGCGGTGGTCCGTACTGACGATCACCAAGCACCGGATGGCCGATGCCCGCCAGATGCAAACGGATCTGGTGTGTGCGTCCGGTGAGCGTCTCGACGGATAGGTGGCTGGCAGCGGTCGTGGCGCCGATGGTGGTGACGCGCGACACGGCGCGCTGATCTTCCACGGGGGCGTCGATGGTTCGATCGCGTACGTGCAGTCGGCCAACCGCTATCGCACGATAAATTTTGGTCACTTTGTGTTCGCGAAACATTTCCACGGCCGCGTCAAAGGCCGACTGGTTACGCGCGACGATCACACAGCCGGACGTATCCCGGTCGAGCCGATGGGCGGCGAGCAGCCCCGGCTCTTCGCGTTCCACACGCAATCGCACTTCAAAACTGTCGGGGCCATTCGTCGGCATGCCGGGAGGCTTGTCGGCCACCAGGTACTCCGCATCCTCCATAAGCACGCGCAGCGGTGCCGCCCCCGCTTTGTTCTCCTCGCGGGCGTGGTTCACCACGCCGACGACATCGCCCAGGGCCAGGCTGTGACCAGCCATCCAGACACGCCTGCCATTCACCGTGACGTCGTGCGCGTCCAGCAGCGCCTTGGCGCGTCGCCCCGAAACTCGCAGGCGCGTGGCAAGGAATTCGCGCAATTTGCTGCCGTTTTCGGCGCGCGTCACCTTCGCCTCCAAATACCGCATGGTTCCGCTTTGTTCAGCGTTGGGCTTCATGGTACAGTCCACCGTTTGTTAGGGGTCACCTGATCGTGCGCGTGGAGTATAACAGCTTGCGCCAGGATCGCCATGTTCTCTGTGACGCAACTGCCGCGGACCGAACGCGCGCAGCACGACGTGCGGGTGGCGGGGCGTGGCGGTGACCGATTTGAAAACTGAAAACGCCCGCGGACGACTCGGCGTGATGCGCGGGCAGGGGAGCGTTTGTCATGGCGGAAGTGTCGACGAAACAGGATATCAACGCGTTGTCGGAATGGTTCCTGACCCAGATTCAGGCAACGCCGGTGCCACTTGATCACTTGCTCGGAACCATCCAAGGACTGGTGCAGCAAGGCAAGGTCTCGGTGGCGCGCGAGTGGGTGGAACTTCTGCGTGAGACTGTCTACACGCGGGCAGATGCGTCAGCGCTGCAACGTGTCCTCGAAATGGGTGCCAGTATCGCCACGAACCCGCGCAGCTATCGCACCAATTGCCGCCAATGGTTGGGGACACTGCTCGCGGACTGGCTCCATACTGGGTTGCTCGATAGCGCCAGCTTTGAGTCGGACCTCCCGCCCGAAGAATGCCTGCGCCGCTTTCGCGTGCTGATGGGATTGAAGGAGGGCGCCTTCTGTCGCGACAAGACCTGGGGGTTCGGCATCGTCCGCCGGGTTGATGATTTCTACAAGAAAGTCGCCATCGATTTTTCACGCAAGTCCGCCCACACGATGACCTTCGCTTACGCAGCTGAAGTCTTGCATCTCGTCGGTCCGGATCACCTGCTGGCACGCAAACACAATCAGGCCGAGGATTTGAAGGTACTCGCCCGTGATCAGGCGGATGAAGTCGTCCGCATCGCGCTGCGCAGTTACGGGCCCCTCACGGTCGTGCAGTTGCAGGAGTTGATTTCCGGCGAGGGGATCGACGCAGGCGACTGGAAAGGGTTTTGGGACCGTGCGCGCAAGGCCTTGAAGAAGGATGACCTTGTGGAGGTGCCCACGAAGCGTTCCGAGCCACTGCGCATCCTGGAAACGCGCCGGGCCTACGATGATGCATGGTATGCGACTTTCCAAAAAGAACGGGATCCGAAAACGATTCTGGAACTGGTCGTTGAGCTGGAAAAATCCGGAACGTCCGGCGACGCGTCGGCTGCGTCGCGAACGACTTTGGGCGAACGCCTGGCTTTCGCTATCCGCGGGGCCGAGGATCGCACCCCGGAACTGGCCGCGCGCCTGCTGATGGCGGCCGATCGCCTGGGGCTGGGAGACACCGGCGTGGATATGGTGGGCGCGGCAAGCACCCTCGCGACCTCGGATCGGCTACTGACCTGCATGGGGTTGCCGGCGCGCGATGTGGATGGATTCCTCAAGTTGCTGGAGCGCCTGCTGCCGGACGCGTCAGCGCGGTTAATTCTGCTCCTGCCGCGCCTGCCGGTGCATGCCGCCCATGTGGTGATTGACGCGCTGCGCGCGTTGGGCAAGGCCGAACCGGTTGCGGCGATGGTGCGCGCCGACCTCGCTTCGCGCTCCGTGAGTGCCGAAGTGCTGGACTACCTTTGCGAGCATCACGCCCTCATCACCGAATGGAACCTCGGCAGTTTGAGCGACATGCTGCAGCAGATCGTGAATGCGCTTGAGGTGCCCGGGAGCGGTCAGCGCTACCACACCCAGAAGGCGCTGCGGGAGCGCTTCGAAAGCCGTGCCTGGCTGGAAGCCGTGCTCAGCAAGCTGCATGCGCGTGAACGGAGTCAGCTGCTGGCGCGCATCCGCCAGTCACGCGGCTGGGATGAATCCTCGCGGCGCTCCCTGATGGGGCGTCTGATCAAATTGTTCCCCGACCTCGAAGTGATCGTGGCGCGGGCCGAGAAGACGGACGAGGCCAAGACCGGACACCTGACCTCGTGGCGCTCCTATCGGGAGCGGCAGGAACAACTGCGCATCATCGTGGAAGTCAGCATTCCCGAGAACAGCAAGGAAATTGGGCACGCGCGTAGCTACGGCGACCTGCGTGAGAACTTTGAGTATCAGGCCGCCAAGGATGCACAGCGGTTGCTGATGCGCCGTCAGGCCGAACTCGAGCGGGATTTGAACGAGATCCACGGCACGGACTTTGCCGGCATCACCGTCGATTGCGCCGGCATTGGCACGGGCGTGAAACTCCAGCGACCCAACGGCGACGTGGAACTCTACTGGATACTGGGAGAATGGGATCGCGACGCGGCGCTGAACATCATCTCGAACAAGAGTGCAGTCGCGTTGCGACTGGAAGGCGCCACGCCGGGAACGGAACTGGCTGTACCGGGCGATGCCGAGGGGAAGTTGAGCCGCGTCCTGGAAGTGCTGCCGTTGATTGACGCCGTCCGCGCCTGGGCCAGGGGCGCTGTGCCGGCATGAGGCCGGCCGGCCGGCGGCGCGTCGTCATCCGCGGTCTGATCCTGCTGCTCTGGGTCGCGATGCTCGGGCTGCTGCTGCGCTTCGAGGCCTTTCCGGAATACTTCACGCACGCGCTGCCAGGCTATCGCAGTCTGCTCGCCGGGGACGTCCTGCTCGACGATGCGTGGACGCGCATCCTCCACAAGGAGCAGCCGATCGGCTACAGCCATACCACCGTGGAGGTCAACGACAGCAACCCGCAGAAGCACTACGCCATGCTCAACCGCACGTATGTGCGGCTGAAGGCGATGGGGTTGAACCAGCCCGTCTTCATCGACACCTCGGCCTACGTGGACGTGTCCCACCGCCTCCAGGAATTCGGTTTCATGCTTTCGTCCCGCGACCACACCATGCGCATTCGCGGTGTCCGCGATGCGGCCACCACGTTTTTCGATGTCACCATGAACAGCGGAAGCCAGCCGCAAAAAATGCGCGTTGAGATTCCCGATGATGTGATTCTCTATTCGCCCATGACCGAGATGGCCATGAAGCGGCTGCGCCCCGGCGGGGAACTGACCATCCGTACATTTGATCCGGCGATCCTGGCGCCGTCGCGGATGGTGCTCCACGCCATCCGCGAGGAGGATGTGCCCAACCGCCCCGCTGGCGAACGGGGTATGCTGCTGGAAACGGAGGTGCAGGGCATCACCGTGCGGTCGTGGGTGTCCAAGGATGGGACGCTGCTTCGGCAGGAGACACCTCTGGGGTGGATCCTGGAGTCCTGCACGGCGGACGAAGCCCTGGCAACGGTTCGGGAAAGCGCGCATGGGGGTGACTGGGTGGCGGACTTCGCGGTGCGCGCTTCCGGGATCGCGATTCCAGACGCCAAGTCGAGCCGGTTCTTGCGCCTGCGACTCACGGGGGTTGCACTGGATCTCGAGCAGCTGGCGAGCAACCGTCAGAAGCCCCATCGGGTCAACGATGGCGTGGAATTGCGCATTACCAAGGCACGCTATCCGGCCGATGAAGCGGCGCCGGAGAGTTTGTCAGATGCCGAACGGAAGGCGGGGTTGGAATCCACCACCTTCGTGCAGGCTGCGGATCCCAAGATCATCGCGACGGCGGAGCGTATCGTGGCGGGCTGCGTGACGGATGCCGACAAGGTGCGCAAGCTGGTCCAATGGGTCCATCGCAACGTCCGCAAGGAAACAACCATCAGCCTCCCGTCTGCCCTGGATGTGCTTGAGCAGATGGCGGGGGACTGTAACGAACACACGTATCTCTTCACGGCGCTTGCGCGCGCCGCGGTCCTGCCTGCGAAGATCATGGTCGGCATGGCCTATCACGAGGGTGCATTCTATTACCACGCATGGCCGGCGGTCTATGTGGGCGTCTGGGTTGAAGTGGATCCGACCTGGGGCGAAGAGGCGGCGGATGCAACGCATATCCGATTTGTCGAAGGCGAACTGGCTCAGCAAATGGAAATCATCAAACTGGTTGGACGCTTGCAGATCGATGTGCTGGAAACGATGTGATTCCCGTCGCGCATAGGATCGAGGAGACGGCATGATTGAAATTGTAGATCTGTTCAAGCATTACGGATCGGTGGAGGCCGTGCGGGGCCTGAATCTGACGGTGCCGCAAGGGGAGGTGTTCTGCTTCCTTGGGCCGAACGGCGCCGGCAAAACGACCACCATCAAAATCCTCACCGGCCTGATGCGCCCCACGCGCGGCACGGCACGCATCGGGGGGATTGACGTGCGCGAGTCACCGCTCGCGGCAAAAAAGCTCATGGGCTACATCCCCGACATGCCCTATCTCTATGACCGCCTGACCGTCGAGGAGACGTTTCGCTTTACCGGCGATCTCTACAATGTCGCGCCGGAACTCGTTACCGCACGCCTGGCGGAATATTTTGAAATGTTCGGACTCCTTGAGCATCGCAACATGCTGGTCCGCGAGCTCTCCCACGGCATGCGCCAACGGCTCATCTATGCCTGCACATTCCTGCACGATCCGAGCGTTTTGTTCGTGGATGAGCCGCTGATCGGGCTGGATCCTTACACCATCCGGTTGATCAAGGACCTGCTGCGCACCAAAGCCAGGGCAGGTATGACGGTGTTCCTGACCACGCACATTCTCGCCCTGGCGGAGGATATCGGCGATCGCATTGGCATTATCCGCGAGGGCCAATTGTGCGCGCTGGGGTCGCTGGCGGAATTGCGTCAGGCGCATGACGGAATCGGCCTCGAGGACATTTTTCTGAAGCTGACGCGCCCAGCGGTGGAACGACGGTAAGCACGATGGGCGTTTCCACTGCATTTGCCCGTAAGCGGTTGGCCTACTTCGTGAATGGCTGGCGGCTCTTTCGACGGCAACCCAAGCTGAAGGTAGCCTTCATCCTGCTGTTCGCCCTCGTGTGCGAAGCCGGTCTGTGGGCACTTTTTGCCGAGGGGTTTAGCTTTCTCGAACGCTTCGGCGGGGTGGCGGGCATGATCATGGGGCGCCTGTTCTCGCTCTTCTACCTGGGCATGGGCGTGATGCTTGTGGCTTCCGGGGTGGTGACGTCCTTCGCGACCCTCTACCGCTCTGAAGAAGTGCCGTATCTGCTCGTGCGACCGCTCCCCGTGTCGCAGATTGTCGTCTACAAATTCTACGAATCGGCCTATCTGGCGTCCTGGGCGTTCTTGTTCATCGTCATCCCGTTCGTGGGTGCCTATGCCGTGCAGCAACGCGTGAGCCTGTTGTTCGCGGCTTGGACGCTCATCTACTCGATTCCGTTTCTCGTGATCTGCGCGGGCGTGGGAACGCTGGGGATTCTGGCAGCGGTGCGCTGGTGGCCA
>JAQCIA010000048.1 GCA_027620105.1 Verrucomicrobiota bacterium
CGGCTTGCCAGCGGCTCATGGGTTGGGGATACTCACGGCCTTTCGTTCGGGAAGCATGCATTAGGGAGTGAGGATACCATGGGCCTTGGGAGAATTTGGCGTAAGAAGCCGCTGCGTCGTCCGAAGAAGACGGGATCTGCCCGTCGTCGTCGCCAGCTGGTGCATCGTAAGCGTTTGGTTGCCATGGGAGAGGATGCGAAGGCCGTTGGCAAAATGAACCCGAAAGAGGTTCGCACCGCACTCAATGCCAAGCGCAAATCCACGGCGAGGGCGGCGGCGAAAGCTGCCAAGCCGATCGTGAAGCCGGCCGTCAAGGCTGCTAAGCCCGCTGCGAAATAGGAACGTCGGCACCGACCGATGGGGCGGGCTATGACAGGCGTCCTTCACCAAGCCACAGGTCTGCGCGTGGACGTGCATTCAGGCCCATCTTGAACGGATGCGGTCGGCGATGGGGCGCGCGGTGGCGTCTGATGCGGCTGGATCCTCCGAACCGTCGGCTCCCGATTGGGCTTCCTGCATGGTCCCCCGTACGGCATCGCTGAAAAAGCGCGACAGTTGCGCGTAGATGTGTCGATCCGTGTGCCGGTGCCAGGTGTGGTAGTAGCGCATGGGCCACTCCACGTAGAGGAAGTTGCGGGCGCGGGTCATGGCCACATAGGTCAGGCGCAACTCCTCCTCAATTTCGGCAGGGGAGCCGGTGGCCATGTCGGAAGGCAGGCAGCCATCGGAGGCGTGCATCACATGCACGACATCCCACTCGCAACCTTTGGCCGAATGGATGGTGGACAGAACCAGCCAGTCCTCATCGAGGAGCGGCACCCCGGCCAGCTCGCTCGTGGAGGTGGGGGGATCAAGTTGAAGATCCGACAAGAAGTTGCGGCGTGAGCGGTAGCCCGTGGCGAGTTGTTCCAGCGTCTGCAGATCACGTGCGCGCGCGCCCGCATTCTCGTAGCGCTCCTTCAGCAGCGGATCATAGAAGGTGCGGATGCGTTCCACCTGAGTGGCTGGAGGCAGGGCCGGGGTGCGATAGATTTCTCCGAGGAGCAAGGCCAGGCCTTGCAAGGCAGGGACGGCGGACGCGGGCGCGGTAAAGGTGGCGAGGGCCGCGGGATCGCGATTTGCTTCGGTCACGTGACGCAGGGCGCGCGCGGCAATGCCGGGGCCGACACCCGGCAGCAACTGCAGCACACGAAACCAGGCCATGTCGTCGCGCGGGTTTTCAACGATGCGCAGGAAGGCGATGAGGTCCTTGATGTGCCCGAACTCCAGAAAGCGCAACCCACCGTACTTGTGGTAGGGAATGTTGCGCCGCGCGAGTTCAAGTTCCAGTGACGCGGAGTGGTGGGCGGCGCGAAACAGGACGGCCTGTTCGCGCAACGGGATGCCTTCCTCACGGTGGGCGAGGACGCGTTCGACGATAAAGCGATCCTGATCTGACTCTTCTTTGCAGGTCACCAGCAGCGGTTTCTGGCCATCACCGCGGGTGGACCAGAGATCTTTCGTGAAGCGTTCCTGAGCCTGGCCGATGAGGGCATTGGTGGTGGCCAGGATGGGGGTGATGGAACGGTAGTTCTGCGAAAGCGTGACCACCGTTGTGCCGGGAAACTGTTTGGGAAAATCGAGCATGTTGCGCACATTGGCGGCGCGAAAGCTGTAAATGCTTTGGGCGTCGTCGCCGACGGCCATGATGCGTGCGCCACCCGTGGCCATGCCGCCCAGGATGCGGGCCTGCAGGCTGTTCGTGTCCTGATACTCGTCCACGAGGATGTGGTCGAAGCGGCCCCCGATGTCGCGGGCGAGGGTGGAGTCCGTCAGCAACTCGGCCCAGTAGAGCAGCAAGTCGTCGTAATCGAGCACATTGCGCTCCTGCTTGCGGGTGACGTAGGCCTGAAATAGGATTTTTAATTCCTTGGACCAGTTGGCGCACCAGGGGAAATGGCGGCGCAGGACTTCGGCGATGTCCTCGGTGCCGTTCACGCAGCGCGAGTAGACGGCGAGGCAGGTGGACTTTCGCGGGAAACGTTTCTCCTTGGCGTGCAGGCCCTGTTCCTGACGCAGCACGTTCAGCTGGTCCTCGGCGTCACCCTGATCCATGACGGTAAAATCCGCGCTCAAGCCGGCGGGTTTGGCATACACGCGGAGCAGGCGATTGGCAGTGGCGTGAAAGGTTCCGCCCCAGACGCGGCTGGCGGCGCCTGGCGCAGGCGAGCAGGCCTCGGCACGTTTCAACATTTCCTGGGCGGCGCGCCGGGTGAACGTCAGCAGCAGAATCCGGCCCGGGTCCGTGCCATTGGCGATCAGGTGGGCGACGCGAGATGCGAGTGTGCGTGTTTTTCCGCTGCCGGCGCCTGCAACGACGAGCAGGTGTCCTGCGGCATGTGTAACGGCCTGGCGCTGTTCGGGGTTCAGGTCGAGCAGCCACGGTGCGGTTTGCGGTGCGGTGTGATCCGTGGTTGTCTTTTTCTGAGCCATCGCGGCATTGTAGCGTGATCAAGACGAAGAGGGCAACCGGTACATGAACGAACGTTCCGTTACGCGGACAGGAGCGGGTGGCGTGCAGGTGCAGCCCCTGCAATTGCTGGAAACGTTGCGCTGGACGCCGCAGGAGGGGTATTTCCTGCTGGATCTGCACCTGGCGCGATTGGTGCGGTCAGGCTCGGTTTTGGGTTTTGAGGTGGATTTGGCCAAGGTGGAGGAGGCGCTTGCGCGCGCCACGGCGGCAGGGCAGGTCGCGATGCGGGTGCGGGCGCTCCTGGGGCGGCGAGGCGAGGTCCAAGTCGAAGCGAGTGTGTTGTCGATTCCCGAGGTCCCGCCAATTTGGCGGATCGGGATGGCCGGGGGACCGGTTGATGCGAGCGATCCTCGCCTTCAGCACAAGACGACAGATCGAGAACCCTATGAGCGTGCGCGGGCAATGCGGGGCGACTTGGACGATGTGATTCTTTTCAACGGACGTGGCGAGGTGACGGAAGCGACGGTTGCCAACATTGTGGTGGAACGGAAGGGGGAGCGCGTGACGCCGCCACTGGGTTGTGGGTTGCTGGCGGGCACGTTTCGCGCGTACCTAATCGCGCGGGGTGAGGTCCGTGAGGAAGTCATCACGCGGGACGCATTGCGGAAAGCGGATGCGATCTGGCTGATCAATTCGGTGCGTGAGTGGATGCCTGCACGGCTCGAGGCGGGAGACGACGCGGGGGGGTAGCGCGGACTGGTCATTTACTGCCCGGATGCCGCACGCGGTGCGGCGACTACAGCATTCCCGTCACCGTGAGGCCGCACCGCCACAATCGCGTGTAAAGATGCTAGCGACGGATCGCGTGCGCCTTCAGTCCGCAGCGTAAAACAATCAGGTGGTGTCGCACGGGAGGTTGGCACTGTCCGCCTGCTCGACGCGGGAGAGGTAGAGGGCACACAGCAGATCGCCACCCACATTGAGCACGGTGCGGCCCATGTCGAGGACGCGATCCACGCCGAGAATGAGCGCGATGCCCTCGGGTGGGATGCCGGTGGCGGCCATGACGGACATGATCAGCGGGAGCGATCCACCGGGAACGCCGGCAACGCCGACGGCGGTGAGGAAGACCAGAACGATGACGGTGGCCTGCTGCGCGATGGTCAGATCGATGCCGAAGACCTGCGCCACGAAGATCACGACGACGCCTTCAAAGAGCGCCGTGCCATCCATATTCACCGTGGCGCCGAGGGGGACTGTGAAGGACGTCACGGCGGGCGACACACCGAAGCGCTGCTCGAGGGTGCGGATGGTGGTGGGCATGGTGGCATTACTGGAACTGGTGCTGAAGGCGGTCAGAAACACCGGCAAGCCACCCTGGAAGAACTCTCGCGCGGGCATGCGAATCAAGTAACGGGCGATTAGGCCGTAGGTAATGAAGAAGTGAATGGCGTAGGCGCCGACGACCACGCCGAGGTAGGCCCCGAGCTGGCGGACGATGCCAAATCCGAAGCGGGTGAGGGTGGCCGCAATGAGTGCCGCGACCGCATAGGGGGCCAGTCGCATGATCCAACCGACGATGGTGACGCAGGCCTCGGATATGGCCTGGAGCACGTCGACCAGGGGCTTGGCGTCCTGCGGTTTCAGGGCCAGCAGGGCCAGCCCGAAGATAATGGCGGCGAAAACGATGGCCAGCATCTGACCGTCGGCCATGGCCTGAATGAAATTGCGTGGGATGAGTGACTGTACAAGTCCGGGCCAGAGGGAATCCGCAACCTGGTTGCTATTGCCGGCGAGGCTGGCGAGCTGGGCGCCCATGTCCGCGCGAGCCTTATCGACGAGTTCCTGGGGAACGCCAGCACCCGGTCGCACGAGGGTGACCAGTGTTTGACCGATGAAAATGGCGATGAGGGACGTGCAGGCATAGAACAGCAGCAGACGAAGGCCAAGGCGACGGATGCTAGCCATGTTGCCCAGACGGGTCATGCCGGCGGCGACGGACGCGAAGACCAGTGGCACCACGGTGATGAACAGCCCACGCAGGAAGATGCTGCCGAGCGGATCGATGACATGCGTCAGGAGCCGCTCGCGGTCGGGATTTGGGCCCCAAAGATTCAGGACGTATCCAAGGATAACACCGGCCACGAGGCCGATCCATAGACCGCGGTTGGGGCGCTGCGCTTCCTTCGCCATGGAATGTTTATACAGAATCAGGCCTGCCGGGGCGATGCTTTCGTCGGAAAACGTGTGCGCACGCACCTGCACGACCGTGACTGGTTCGCAGGGGCCAAGATTGACAATGGGGGAGCGAGTGCGGAGAATCGGCGGTCATGTTTTCGGCACTTCAGGACGTGGTGCGCCATCGGGAGTTGTTGTGGATTCTCGTGGGGCGCAACCTCAAGATTCGCTACAAGAATTCCGCATTGGGGTTCTTCTGGTCGCTGCTGGCGCCGTTGTTCATGATCGGCATCTATACGGTCTTCCTGAAGCTGATGAAGTTTTCGATGAACCTGCCCATGCTGGTCACAGGAATCATCGCGTGGCAGTTCGCAGCGATGAGTTTGGGCGATTCGCTGCATGCGATTGTCGGGAACGCCAATCTGGTCACAAAATCCGCATTTCCGCGGATCATCCTGCCTTTGAGCATGGTGCTGGCGAATGTGGTGAATTTCCTGCTCTCCTGCATTGTCCTCATCGTGTACCTGGTGGTGGAGCGAGCGGATTTGAGTCATGCAGCCTGGTTCCCGGTCGTGCTCATTGTCCATGTCTCACTGGTCACCGGAGTCGCGCTGCTCTTCTCAACGGCGAACGTATTCTTCCGGGACACGGAGCATCTGGTTTCGATGATTCTACTGGCCTGGTTTTTCCTGACGCCGGTGATTTATCCGGATGCCCTGGTGCTTGAGAATCCCGCATTTCCGGCGGCGGTGCAGGCGCTGTTCTTTGCAAATCCCATGACCGGGGTGATCACGGGCTATCGCATGGCACTGCTGGGGTGGGCCGGGCCAGGGACGGCCTATCTGCTGCTGTCGGTTGTGGCATCGTTGTCCATTCTGTTGTTGGGCCTGTTTGTGTTCCTGTGTTGCCAGGATCGTTTCGGAGATGAATTGTGAGTGCGCCGGCCATACGGGTTGAGGGTGTGTCCAAGCGGTTTGTTTTGAGCGGGCGCGGTTCACGCACGCTGAAATCGGCGGCGATGGATCTGGTGCGTTTCCGCGGGCGCGGCGCGGCGCGGGAGTTCTGGGCACTGCGGGATATTGCTTTTGAAGTTTCCGCCGGCGAGACCTTGGGCATCATTGGTGCCAACGGGGCCGGAAAAAGCACACTCCTGTCGCTTTTGGCCGGGACGCGTCCGCCCACGACGGGGCGCATCACCACGCGCGGCACGATTTCATCCCTGCTGGAACTCGGTGCCGGATTTCATCCCGAGCTGACGGGGCGCGAGAATGTGTATCTGGCGGGAGCGGTGATGGGGATTCCGCGTCGGGCCATGCGTGAACGATTCGACGCGATCGTGGCGTTTGCCGGGATCGATCAGTTCATCGATCAGCCCGTGAAGCACTACTCATCCGGCATGTATGTGCGTTTGGGGTTCGCCGTTGCGGTTGAGGTAAATCCCGATATTTTGCTGATCGACGAAGTGCTGGCGGTGGGGGATATCGCCTTTCAGCGCAAGTGCATCGAGAAAATGGACGAGTTTCGCCGGCGCGGAAAGACGATGCTGATCATTTCCCACGATCTGGAAACCATTCAGTCCATCAGCGACCGCATTCTGCTGCTCGCGGGTGGGCGGTTGACCGGGCTAGGCAAGCCGGAAACCGTGGTGGAGCAGTATCGGACGACGGTGCGCGCGGAGCAGGCGGCGGCCATGCGGCGTGACTGGGGCTCGGGGGAAGTCACCATTTCCGGTGTGACCGTGCGCAATGCGAAGGGCGCCGCGACGGACACCTTTCAGCAGGGCGACACGATCCATGTCGAAATCGCATTTGATGCGCACCAGCGCGTCGAGGATCCCGTATTTGGCTTTGCGGTGTCCAACCAGGCCGGTGTGAAGTTGTATGGAAACAACACGCAGATTGAGGGGCACCACGTGGCCACCATTGATGGCAAGGGCAGTGTGCGTCTCGCGTTGGGGCCGAATACGCTTGGTCCGGGACATTACATGCTGTCGTTCTCGACGCACTCCGCAGATCACAAGGTGAATTTTCATCGCATCGACAACGGATTCCCGATTGTGATTGAAGGGGATCGCCCGTTTGAGGGTTGCTACATGCCGGTGCGCTGGGGTGCGTGAACATCGCGACGCGTGGGAGGGGCTGACGTGAATCATCGGCGGGCACTTCGTGCGGCGACGGATGCAGGCTTGGGCATTTTCGGGATCATGACCGTTGGTGTCGTGCTCTGGACGGCCGATGAGGTGCTGGGCTGGAATGTTCTGCCCGACTGGATTGATGCCGCCGCCCAGGCGCTCGTGATCATTCTCTCCATTCTGGCGGCCTTCGCAGTTGTGATCAGTATCATGTGTAGCTTCGCGGTGATGGCGGAGGCGGCGGCAGACCGCGCGGGGCTGGCTGCTCCCCGGGCATCGACGCGCACGCGTGCCCTCCTTGTGCTCGGCATTCTTGGTGCGGTCGCCATCATGGCCGGGTTGAACAAACTCTCCGAGCATCGGGAAGCGAAACGCATACAAGCCTCGCGTGACAAGGATCGCCACGCGTACTTCAGGAATCAGGGACTGCTGCGTGATCGCTTGCCCGGCGTTCTGGAACGATTTAATGATGCGCTGACGGCGGCGCTGGATGAACGTGGAACGCCAGCGGGAGACGAGGCTGTGGCGGGCCTGCTCAATGCGGCGCGGGCGTCGACGCCACTTGCACCCGGCGTCAGCGTGCTCGTGCATGCGTCCGCTCCCTATTCCTACTGCGTGCTCACGGCGCATCCTCATCCGCAACGGGAGGCTGATGGCCGCGTGGACTTTTTGAAACGGGAGTATCTTATCGATCTGCCGTCCGTATGGGAGCGCGACACAGTCGCGGCGCTTTTTGACGGTGCGACGCTGACGGTACCGCATGGGCGCGGGGGCGCATTTATCGATACCAAGAATCCCTGCGCCTGGGGGTTCGTGCGGCGAGATGGGACCGTGATTGCCATTGTGATGTTGCGCATGCCGTGAGGGGACTGCGATGGAGCTGGCAATTGATGCAGACGTGAATGCCCTCATCCGTCGCGCGCTGGCGGAGGATATTGGTCCGGGCGATGCCACGACGCTGGCGTTGGTGGATCCCGCGCTGGTGCTGGACGCCGTGATTGTGACGCGGCCGGCAATTACTGTCTGTGGGACGGGGCTGGCCAGCGCGGTATTCCGCGCACTCGATCCCGATATGCAGTGTACTGTTTGCGTCACGGATGGTGCGGCGGCCGCGGCGGGGGCGGAGGTGCTGGTGTTGCATGGCCGCGCGCAGGCGATTCTGACCGCCGAGCGAACGGCGCTGAATTTTATGCAACGGCTGAGCGGCATCGCAAGTTTGACGCGGAAGTTTGTGGAGCGGGTGGCGCCGCACGGAACGATCATCCTGGATACGCGCAAGACGACGCCTACCTTGCGCGCGCTGGAAAAGTACGCGGTGCGCTGTGGTGGCGGTGAGAATCACCGCATGGGCCTATATGATCGCGTGATGATCAAGGACAACCATCGGCATCTGGCGGGGATATCGGGTGGATTGGGGTTGGGTGAGGCAGTCTCCCGAGCGCGGGCACGTGCGCCGGGTCTGGCAATTGAAGTGGAAGTGGAAACGCGGGACGAACTGGCGCTGGCGTTGGCGGCGGGGCCGGAGTGGATACTGCTCGACAACATGACGCCGGCGCTCATGACCGAATGTGTGCGGCTAATTGCCGGGCGGTGCCGCGTGGAGGCATCCGGCGGCATTACGCTGGACAATGTCGGCGCAGTCGCCGCCACGGGCGTGGATGCGATTTCGCTCGGCGCACTCACGCATTCCGCGCCCGCAGCGGATCTGTCGTTGGAGATCGTGTTGCCGGGGTGAGTCTACCGCGGTAAGGGCGGGTTTGCTGGACTTGCGCTGTGCGTAGGGCGCGCCGCCCAATCGCACCGCTTGACACGAAGCCGCTGCGACTTGAGACTTTCCCCATGAACTGCATCGTCGTGGATATTGGCAATACCAGCACGTCCATCGCCTTGTCGCGGCGGGGGCGAATCTCGCGGGTGTCGCGTCTGCCCGGTGATTTGCGCGACGCCGCCACCATTACGCGCGTGGTTGCGAAAACCGGCGCCGGCGTGGCGCTGCAGGGGGCCATTTTGTCTTCTGTGGTGCCAACACTGCGCCCCTTATGGTTGCGCTGTCTGCGCCGTGGAGCCGGGGTGACCCCGTTGGTGATGCATGCCGAACTCGAACTGGGGATTCGACTCCACTATCCGAAGCCGGCCACGGTGGGTACGGATCGATTGGCGGATGCGGCCGGCGCGGTGGCGCGTTTTGGGGCACCGGTGATTGTGGCGGATTTCGGGACGGCCTTGACGTTCAATGTGGTGGACGCGCGCGGGGCGTTTATCGGTGGTGTGATTGCGCCGGGCTTACCCCTGATGACGGACTATCTTGCGGAGAAGACGGCACAACTGCCGCGTATCGCGCTTGGCGGGGCATGCGGGAGCCTTGGTCGTAGTACACGCGAGGCCATGCGGATCGGCGCACGCGTCGGCTATCGCGGCATGGTGCGGGAGATTACACAACACCTCCAGGAAGGACTGGGCCTGCAGCGGGCACGCCTGTGCGCGACGGGCGGGTATGCGCGCTGGGCGTTGGCCGATGCGGACATGCCCTTCGTCATTGAGCCGAATTTGACGCTCTTCGGATTGAGCCGCGTGTTTGCGCTCAATCTGCCCGCGTAAGCCGGTGTCGGGTGGGTACATTGGATTCGTGTGCAAGGCAGTTGCAGGATTGAGCATGATGACAACCACGCTGCGCCTGGCCCACCGGCTGTTGCGAGATCCGGAAGACCTGATGCATAAAGCGGTCGGATGGATGTTGCGCGAGGTGGGCAATCGGGACAGGCCCACTGAGGAGCAGTTTTTGCAGCGGCACTATCGGCAGATGCCCCGCACGATGTTACGTTATGCCATCGAGAAATTTCCCGAGCAGCGGCGGCGCGCGTATCTGGCGGGTACCGAATGAGTGATGACATCTTGCAGGTCATGGATGTGGGGCTGCGACCCTATGGTCCGGTGATGGCGCTCCAGGATCAACTGGTGGCGGAACGATTCCGGGATGCAATACCCGACACGTTGATCCTGGTTGAGCATGAACCAGTCTATACGCTCGGCCGGCGGGCGCCGGAGGCGCATATTGTGGCCACGGCGGGTGAACGAAATCGCATGGGCATTGACGTGGTACACACGACTCGAGGAGGGGACGTGACGTATCACGGCCCGGGGCAACTGGTCGGGTATCCGATTGTACATCTGGGCCATCGCGGAGCCGGCGCCGTCTGGTATGTCGGTCGCATTGAGCAGGTGCTCATCGATACGCTCGCCACGTTCGGGGTTGCGGCGGGGCTGGGTGCGGTCAATCGGGG
>JAQCIA010000049.1 GCA_027620105.1 Verrucomicrobiota bacterium
CACCACAGGGGCGCGCCGGGCCGTGCAGGCCGGCGCGCCTCCCTTTCTTGACCAGCCATGCGGGATGGATATCACACGCCGTCGGCGCGTCAGCCCGTTGGGAACCAAGGCCCGCGACCGTGTTCAGCGGCTGGCCTGCTGTGCCGGTTGTGTAGCCTGCTGGCGCTTGCCGCATGGTTTCCGGGCTCTACGGCCGTCGCCACCGAATCCGAGCGCGCCGCGTTTGCGCAGGCCGTTCTGGTCGATGACGACGCGCGCATCGAAACGATCAAGCAGCTCTCGGCTTCAACCGATGCGCAGGTTGCGCGGGGACTGGCCGCCTGGCGCGCGGGCGAGCTTTTCGTCTGGAACGGCGAATCCTCCGCGGCGCAAGTCTTCGTGCTGGATGCGGAAACCGACGCGGATGGCCGCGCGCGCGCCATGCGTCTCGATACCGGTGAGCCGCTGCAGGATGCGGACGGCGCCGCCGTCACCTTGCGCGCCAGCGAGTTGACCCCGGTCGACACCCATTCGAAACTCCGCCGGGCGCTCAAGCAAGCGCTCGACCTGATGGCGCTGAACGCCACGGATCCTCTGGCGCGCCGCGATGCCGCCAGCAAGCTCGGGTTCGAGCAGAATGCCGATTTTCTCCCTGTTTTTGAAGCGCGCCTGGCGGTCGAGACGCATGCGGGGGTGCGCCGGGCCCTGCGCGAGGCGGCCGCGATCACGCGGCTGGCCAGCACCGATCCCGCGACGCAGCGTGCCGGCATCCTCGTGCTGGGCGAACTCAAAACGCTGGGGGCGTCCGATCTGCTGAAACGCGTGCGCGACCGGACCCTGGCCGCGGGTGCGCGCCCGGATCCGGAAACCGCCGCCGCCGCCAATGCCGCGCTCAAGCGGATCGAGGATCACCGCACGGCCGTCAACCTGATCGGAACGGGCTTTCGTGGACTTAGCCTGGCTTCGGTGTTGCTCATCGCCGCACTGGGACTCGCCATCACCTTCGGCCTCATGGGGGTGATCAACATGGCGCACGGCGAGATCATCATGATCGGCGCCTATACGGCCTATTTCACGCAGACGCTCTTCGTGCGCTGGTTCGGTCCCTCGGGACCCGGGTTCGACTGCTACATTCTGGCCGCGATTGTGGCCGCCTTCGCCGTGGCCGGTCTGGTCGGGCTGGTTCTGGAACGCAGCCTGATCCGGTTTCTCTATAAACGGCCGCTGGAGTCGCTGCTGGCCACCTGGGGCATCAGCCTGGTGCTGCAACAGCTGTGCCGCACCTGCTTCGGCGCCGCGAATGTGCAGGTCTATTCGCCCAGCTGGCTCAGCGGCAGCGCGGCGTGGAACGACGTGCTCTTCGCCTACAACCGCATGTTTGTGGTCGGCGTGGCGGTGCTGGTCGTGGCGGGCACCTATCTGCTGCTCAACCGCACGTCTGCCGGGCTGCAGATCCGGGCCGTGATGCAGAACCGCAACATGGCGGCGAGCCTTGGCGTCAGCACGTCGCACGTGTATGCGCGCACGTTCGCGCTGGGATCGGGGCTGGCGGGCGTTGCCGGCGCCTGCCTGTCTCAGATCGGCAATGTCGGGCCGAATCTGGGCCAGTCGCACATTGTTGACTGTTTCATGATCGTGGTGCTCGGCGGTATCGGCAATCTGATCGGCACGGTCTGCGCCTCGCTCGGCGTGGGAGTCGTGGACCAGGTCCTGCAACCGTTTCTCGGGGCCGTCATGGGCAAGATCACCGTCCTGGCGGGCATCATCCTGTTTCTGCAGTGGCGTCCGGCCGGACTATTTGTGACGCGCAGCCGTGCGCTGGAGGATTGAGGGACGCGATGCTGGCGGGAATGCGCAAACGGGAATGGGGGGTGCTGGCGGCGGCCATGCTGATCGCGACGGTGGTGCTGCCGCTGTTGAACGCGTATCTGCCGGCGGAGCATCCCCTGCACGTCAGCGATTTCAGCATCAACCTGTACGGCAAGTACCTGACCTATGCCGTGCTGGCGATCGGGATCGACCTGCTGTGGGGCTACACGGGCTTGTTGAGCCTGGGCCAGGGCCTCTTCTTCGGTCTGGGCGGCTATGCCATGGGCATGTACCTGGTCCTGATGATCGGCACGCGCGGCCAGTATCATAACGTGCTTCCCGACTATATGGTGTTTCTCGAGTACAAGGAACTGCCCGCACACTTCAAGCCGTTCTATAGCTTCCCTTTCGCGGTGGCGGCGGCGGTCTGGGTGCCGGCCCTTGTCGCGCTGATTTTCGGCTTCCTGGCCTTCCGCTCGCGCGTCAAGGGTGTGTATTTTTCCATACTCAGCCAGGCCCTGACCTACGGCGCCGCGCTGCTGTTTTTCCGCAATGACTTCACGTTCGGCGGCAACAACGGATTCACGGATTTTAAAGACATGCTCGGGTTCGACGTGAATTCGGCGGCGACGCGCCGGGCGCTGTACGTGGCCACCTGCATCCTGCTGGCGGGCGCCTACGTGTTCGGCCGTTGGATCACGGCGACGCGCTTCGGCAAAATCCAGCGCGCCATTCGCGACAGCGAGAACCGTGTGCGCTTCTCCGGCTACAATACGGTCAACTTCAAGCTGTTCATCTTCGTCGTGGCGGCGATCATGGCCGGTCTCGCCGGCGCGCTCTATGTGCCGCAGGTCGGCATCATCAATCCCAGCGAGATGACGCCGGACAAGTCGCTCGAAGCCGTGGTCTGGGTCGCGGTTGGCGGGCGCGGCACGTTGTACGGTCCAATTCTGGGCGCGGTCGGGGTGAATGCGTTGAAGAGCTGGGTGACGCGCGCCTTTCCGGAGTACTGGCTGTTCTTTCTGGGCGGGATGTTTGTCACGGTTGTGCTGCTGCTGCCGGGTGGCCTGGTTTCGCTCCCGCGCGAGCTGGCGCGTTGCGCGGGCCGTCTGCGCCAGTGGGGCGCCGCGAAGGCGGACGCGCGCAAGCTCCAGGCCCCGCCCGCGGCGCAGCCCGTCGCGGAACCGGATGCGGACACCCGGCCGGAGGACGCCCGATGAGCGCGGCCGACGTCATACTGCTGCTGGAGAACGTCAGCAAGTCGTTCGATGGGTTCAAGGCCGTCAACGATTTGAACTTCGCGCTCGACCGGGGCGAGCTGCGCACGATTATCGGGCCGAACGGCGCCGGCAAATCCACCATGCTGGATCTCATTACGGGACGCACGCGCCCGGATGAGGGACGTGTCCTCTTCGGCGAAGGTAGGGACCTGACGCGCTTGAACGAGTTCGAGATCAGCCGGCTCGGCATCGGCCGCAAATTCCAGACGCCGTCCGTTTACGGGGATCATACCGTGTTCGAAAACATCCTGCTGTCGCTGGCGGGCTCGCGCGGAGTGCTGGCGGCGCTCTTTGCCAAGGTCCGGCGCGCCCAGCGCGACCGCATTCATGAGGTTCTGGGAATCGTGGGACTGGTCGGCAAGGCGGCCTTGCGCGCCGGCGCGCTCTCGCACGGCGAAAAGCAGTGGCTGGAGCTCGGCATGCTGCTGGCGCAGGATGCGCAGGTGCTGCTCGTCGACGAACCGGCCGCGGGCATGACGGACCACGAAACCGCGCGCACCGCGGAATTGCTGGTCGGCCTGGCGGGCAGTCACAGCTTGATCGTGATCGAACACGACATGGAATTCGTGCGGCTTATTGCGCGTCGCGTCACGGTCCTGCACCAGGGCAGCGTGCTGTGCGAGGGCTCCATGGACGCCGTCCAGAACGATCCGCGCGTGATCGAGGTCTACCTGGGGCGCCAGCATGCCCCGGCGGGGGCGGCGGCATGAGCATCCTGAGCGTGGACGGTCTCTGCGTGAACATCGGCGAATCGCGCATTTTGCGCGATGTCGCCCTCGAGGTGCGCGCCCGCGAGGTGGTCTGCCTGATGGGCCGCAACGGCGTCGGCAAGACCACCACGTTGAAGGCCATCATGGGGTTGCTGCCCGCGCAGGGCCGCGCCACGCTCGGCGGCCACCCCATGCAGGGCTGGGGCCCGCACGTGCGCTCGCGGCGCGGCATCGGATATGTGCCGCAGGGCCGGGATATTTTCCCGGGGCTCACGGTGCTGGAGAATCTGAAACTGGCGCTGGTCGCGCGCGGGCAGCGCATCAACGGTGAACTCGACCGCATACTCGACCTGTTTCCCGTGCTGAAGCCGATGCTGGCCCGCAAAGGCGGCGTGCTGAGCGGCGGCCAGCAGCAGCAACTTGCCATCGCGCGCGCGCTGCTGACGCAACCGCGGGTGCTCATGCTCGACGAGCCGACCGAAGGCATCCAGCCGTCGATCGTCGACGCCATCGGCAACACGCTGGCGGCCCTGAAGGCCGAGGGCAAGGTCAGCATCCTGCTCGTGGAGCAGTGCGTCGAGTTTGCGCGCGCCGTGGCCGACCGGTTTTATGTGATGCAGAAAGGCCAGATCGTGGCCCAGGGCGACATGACCGCCCTCAGCGACCAGGTCGTGCGGCAGCATCTGTCCGTATAGCGGGGCGCGGATATGCCGAATGCGACCCGGGTGTGCGCGCCACAACCGGAATAGCTTGCCTGTCCGCACGGCAGGCGGGAATATGGATGCCGACCGATCCGGTCGCGGGCGATTGCCCCGCCGGATCGAACACAGAACACAGGAGAAGGGAGCGTATTTCGTGAATAGCGCGAGCATTCGTTTCATGGCGATTACCGTATTGACGTTGCCGGCCGCGGCGCTGGCCCATCCCGGCCATGCGGCGCTGGACTGCGGCCTCGCGCATGCGACGGCCAGCCCGAGCCACCTGCCCGTGGTGTTCCTGCTGGCGGCGGGGCTGGCCATGGTCATCACCGCCGGCCAGTGTGCCTGGACGCGGCGGTTCCGGTCCGGCACGAACTGAACCGTCATGCACCTGACGCCCCGAGAGAAGGACAAGCTGATGATCGTGGTCGCCGCCGATCTGGCGCGGCGGCGGCAGCAGCGCGGCCTCAAGCTGAACCATCCGGAAGCCGTGGCCGTCATCGCCTACGAAATCATGGAAGGCGCGCGCGACGGCAAGTCCGTCGCCGCAATGATGCAGATGGGCACGACCATTCTGAAACGCGCCGATGTGATGGACGGCGTGGCCGAGATGATTCACGAGGTGCAGGTGGAGGCGACCTTTCCGGACGGCACGAAACTGGTAACGGTACACGAGCCCATTCGATGATACCCGGCGAAATCATACCGTCCGATTCGGACGTGGCGCTGGAGGCCAATGCCGGCCTGGCGACGCGCACGCTGCGGGTCGCCAACCGCGGCGATCGCCCTATCCAGGTGGGCAGCCACTTTCACTTTTTCGAAGTAAACGAAGCGCTCGACTTCGCGCGGGCGGACGCGCGCGGTTTCCGCCTGAACATACCTGCCGGAACGGCCGTGCGCTTCGAGCCTGGCGATACGCGCGCGGTCGAACTCGTCGCGCTGGCCGGCCGGCGCGAAGTATTTGGCCTGAACGGGAAGGTGAACGGCCCACTGTGAAACTGACTCGACGTCAATATGCGGAAATGTTCGGCCCGACGACCGGCGACCGGGTCCGCCTGGCGGATACGGCGCTATTCGCCGAGGTCGAACGCGATCTGATCGCCGCGGGCGGCGGTTATGGCAACGAGGTCAAATTCGGCGGCGGCAAGGTCATCCGGGACGGCATGGGGCAGTCGCCCACGGCGTTCGACGCCGACGCACTGGACCTCGTGCTGACCAACGCCCTAATTATTGATGCGCGACTCGGGGTGATCAAGGCGGACATCGGCGTCAAGCACGGGCGCATCGTCGGCATCGGGCATGCCGGCAATCCCGGCATCCAGGACGGCATCGGATCCGCCTATCCCGATGCGGCGGGCAAGTTTCACTCCATGATCATCGGCGCGGCCACCGAGGTGATTGCGGCCGAAGGGAGCATCGTCACGGCCGGCGGAATTGACGCGCACATCCATTTCATCTGCCCGCAACAGATCGACGAGGCCATCGCCAGCGGCGTGACGACCATGCTGGGCGGCGGCACCGGACCGGCTACCGGCACCAACGCCACCACCTGCACGCCGGGCATCTGGAACCTGCACCGCATGCTCGAGGCGGCGGACGCCTACCCGGTGAACCTCGGGTTCCTCGGCAAGGGAAACTGCTCGACGCCGGGGCCGCTGCGCGAACAGGTGCTGGCCGGGGCCATCGGCCTCAAGCTCCACGAGGATTGGGGCACCACACCCGCCGCCATCGATACGTGCCTGGGCGTGGCCGACGAACTGGACGTGCAGGTGGCGATTCACACGGATACCCTCAACGAATCCGGGTTCGTGGAGTCCACCATCGCGGCCTTCAAGAATCGCACCATTCATGCGTATCATTCCGAAGGCGCCGGCGGCGGGCATGCGCCCGATATCATCCGCGTCTGCGGCCTCCCCAACGTGCTGCCGTCTTCGACCAATCCGACGCGTCCCTTCACGATCAACACGATCGACGAGCATCTCGACATGCTGATGGTTTGCCACCATCTCGACTCCCGGATCCCCGAGGATGTGGCCTTTGCGGAATCGCGCATCCGGCCGGAAACCATCGCCGCCGAGGACATCCTGCACGACCTCGGCGCGATTGCGATGCTGTCGAGCGACAGCCAGGCCATGGGCCGCGTGGGCGAGGTGATTCTGCGTACGTGGCAGACGGCGCACAAGATGAAGGCACAGCGCGGCGCCCTGTCGCTGCCGGGGCACCCCGCCGCGGACAATGGCCGCATCCTGCGCTATATCGCCAAGTACACGATCAATCCCGCCATCGCGCACGGCATTGCGCACGACGTCGGCTCGCTTGAGGTGGGCAAACTGGCGGATCTGGTCGTCTGGCGCCCCGCCTTCTTCGGCGTGAAGCCCGAACTGGTTGTGAAAGGCGGTATGATCTCCTGCGCCAACATGGGGGATCCGAATGCCTCGATTCCCACGCCGCAGCCGACCCACTACCGGCCACAATTCGCGGCGCACGGCCGCGCGCGTCTGGCCACGAGCGTGACCTTTACCAGCGCGGCGGCGCTGGCGGACGGCCTCGCGGACCGATTGGGCCTCGGCAAGCGCCTCGTCGCGGTGCGCCATACGCGCCGCATCGGCAAGCGCGACATGGTCTGGAACGATGCGGTGCCGCGCATCGAGGTGGATCCCGAAACCTATACGGTCAAGGCCGACGGCGAGGTGCTGACCTGCGAGCCGGCGCGGGACCTGCCCATGGCCCAGCGCTATTTCCTGTTCTGACATGCATGCCATCCGCCAACCCCTCGTGTCGTATTCGCCGGACAAGCCGCGCGTGGCGCTGACAGTCGACCGGCATATTCTGGCCAAGCTGCGCTGGCGCGGCGTCGCGGGCGACGGAACCGAATTCGGCTTTGAGCTGGAACGGCCGTTGACGCATGGCGCTGTGATTCTTGAGTTGCCGGCCGGCGTTTATGAGGTGCGCCAGATACCCGAAGCGGTGCTGGAGACGCTGCCCGCGCTGGACCCGGCGTCCCGCTGCGCGGCGGCCTGGCTCGCGGGCAATCTGCACCACGCGATCCAGGTACTGCCGGACCGGATTCGCGTGCCGGCGGAAGACAGCCTGCGGCGCATCTACCGGGAGCAGGGCATCGCCTTCGCCGAATGCGCAGCGGTATTCCAGCCGCAACGCAACGCGCATCACCACACGCACTGAGGGGACGCATGCACGACTGGCTTTTGCAGGTGCTGCAAACCAACGACTCCTTCTTTCCCACCGGGTCGTATGCACACTCCTACGGGCTGGAGGGACTCGTGCAGGCCGGCGTGGTCACGGATATGGCAACCTGCGCGGAGGCCATGGAGCATATCCTCGGTCCGGCGCTGGCGCGCGTTGACCTGCCCGTGACGCGATTGTCGTTCCTCGCCGCGCAGACGGAGGATGTGGCGGGCCTGCTGGCGCTCGGCGCGCGCACCGATGCCGCCAAACCCATGCGCGAGCTGCGTGAAGCCAGCCTCGGCGTGGGCCGCCAGCGCCTGACCATGCTGGAGACGCTGGCGCCGGGGCCGCTGACGGAGCGCCTCGGGCGGGACGCCGACGCGGGCGCCTTCCTGCCCCACGCGCCGGTGATGACCGGTATCGAATGCGCGATTTTCGGCGCAACCGAGGAGGCCGCGCTCCAGGCCTGCCTGTACCAGGCGGGCGCCGCCTGGATCGGCGCCTCTCTGAAATTGCTCAGCGTGGGGCAGACCGCGGCGCAGCGCGCCTTGCGGCGCTTTCTCAACACCGGGCCCGCGCTGCTTGCGCACGCGCGCGGCGTCGAGGAGGCGGCCATCGGGAACTTTTCGCCGCTGCTGGATATCGCCAGTGCGCGGCATGAATCGGCAGATGCGCGGATGTTCATTTCTTGAACGGGGAGACGCCAGGATGACGCAGACAGAACGGGCAATACGAGTCGGAATCGGAGGACCGGTGGGTTCGGGCAAAACCATGCTGGCGCTGCGTCTGTGTCTGGCGCTGCGCGGACGCTACAACATGGCGGTCATCACGAACGACATCTATACCCGCGAGGATGCGGAGTTTCTCGTGCGCCACGAAGCGCTGGAGGCCACGCGCATCCTCGGCGTGGAGACCGGAGGTTGTCCCCATACCGCCATCCGCGACGACACCACCATGAACAGCCAGGCCGTGCGCGAGCTCGAGCAGCGGCATCCCGGGCTGGAACTGGTTCTGATCGAGAGCGGCGGCGACAATCTCTCGGCGACCTTTTCGCCGGAGCTGGCCGACGCCTTCATCTACGTCATTGACGTGGCCGAAGGCGATAAAATCCCGCGCAAGGGCGGACCGGCCATCCGGCACAGCGATCTGCTGGTCATCAACAAGATCGACCTGGCGCCGTACGTCGGGGCCGATCTCGGGGTCATGGCGCGCGATGCGGCCGCGATGCGCGGCGACCGGCCGTTTCTGTTCTGCGATCTCAAAACCGAAAAAGGGTTGCCCGAGGTGTTGGCGTGGATGGAGCGCGAAGCCCTGTTCCGCCTATCGCCATGAACGCGCTTGCCGGACACCTGGATGTGGCCTGCGCCGTTCGCGACGACGGGGCCACGTACGTCAGCCGGCAATCGCACGCCGCGCCGTTTCATTTCAGCAAGCCTTACTGGGATGGCGAGGTCCTGACCGTGCAGGCTGTCAACGCCACGCCGGGCCTGTTTGGCGGGGATCGTCTGCGCTGCCACGTTGAGGCCGGTCCGGGCGCCCGCGTGCGGTTGACGTCGCCCAGCGCCCAGCGCGCGCACACCATGCCGCACGGCTGCGCCATTGTGGAGCAAGACTTCCAGGTTGCGGCGGGCGGCTGGCTTGAGGTGCGGCCCGAGTGGTTCATCCCGCAGGCGGGAAGCCGGTGTACACTAACGACGCGGCTGGACGTGGCAGCCGGCGGCGAGGCCTGGCTGGTGGAGGCGGTGGCGCCGGGCCGCGTGGCGCGCGGCGAGGCGCTGGCATTCGAGGAGCTGACGTGGTCCCTCGATCTGCTTTATGACGGGCAATGGCTGGTAGGCGAGCGCTATACGCTGCGCGGGGGCGATGATTCGCTCTGGCCGCTCAGGCGCATCTTCGATCCCGCCTATTATGCGAGCGTGTTTCTCGTGTCACCGCGCCTGGGGGCGCTCGCGGATGAAATCCGCGCGGTGACAGCGCTGAATGCTCCATGCCTGTGGGCGGGAATCTCGCGCCTGCGGGGGCCGGGCTGGTGTGTTAAGCTGCTCGCAGCCGATGCCGTTACCCTGCGCGCCGCGCTCGACCAATTGCGCGCCATCTTCGCCGGTCGTCTGCCCAGCCTGGGTGCCGCTCTGCGCCGGGTATGAATCCGGCCACGACCGGCATGGCGACATGACCGCCGCCGGTTTGAAAATCGGACCTTCAAATACAGACGTTGCAGGCAATCCAACGGCACGTAGCGAATGAATGTCGAAAGTGAAGATGCGACGCCGCTACCTGCCACTACATGCCTTGCCATTACGATCATCCCGTGATCCGACCCCAACAGGCCCCGATAGACCGGCGGGGGGGGAGCGGGAGCGAGCCGGGG
>JAQCIA010000050.1 GCA_027620105.1 Verrucomicrobiota bacterium
CGGGAAATATACTGGGGGTTGACGTGCGCGCTGGTCTTGTGGGTGGGTATTGCGGAACAAGCGCGAGGCGCGGAGAGCAATGTCCTCGTGGTGGCATCGCTGCATCCGATTCTCACGGACGTGGCGCGTCAGGTGGGCGGGGAACGTGTGCGGGTGATCGGCATCATGAAGCCGGGCGAGGACGAACACGCGTTTCGTCCGTCACCCGAGGATTTGCGCAGCATGCGGGACGCGTCGCTGGTGCTGGCGAGCGGCAAGGGGCTCGAGCGCTATCTCGATGACGTGCGGGGGGCCCTGTTGCCGGGGCAGCGGTTGCTGGAAGTGGGCCATACGATTCCAGGGCTTGGCGACCAAAAGGATCACGCGTTGTTTCACCACCACGGGTTGGATCACGGGCATGGCGAAGAAGACCCGCACTGGTGGCATAGCATCGCGAGTGTCGGGCGCGCGGCCCGAATCATTGCCACGGCGCTGGCGGAGGCGCAGCCCGAGGAGGCGACTGGATTCCGGGCGCGTGAAAGTGCGTACCGGCAGCAACTGGAGGCGTTGGATGCCTGGGTGCGCGGCGAAGTGGGGCGACTGCCCCTGGCGTCACGCAAGCTGGCCACCGCACACACGGCCTTTGCCTACTTTTGCCGGGATTACGATTTTGTGGGGCTGTCCATTCAAGGGCTGACAGCGGAGCAGGAACCGAGTCCCGCGCATCTGCGGGCGATGGTCGACACGATTCGCACGGAACAGGTGCGCGCAATTTTTCCGGAAGTCGGTGTGAATCCGAAGATTCTGGAGAATATGGTCCGGGAAACCGGCGTGCGGGTGGGTGGGCATCTCATGGCCGGAAGTCCGGCGCCGGAGGCCCCGACCTATGACGCGATGGTGCGGCACAATGTGCAGACGATTGTGGACGCGCTGATCGCGCCGTGAGGGGATCCGGGTATCTATGCGCGGCAGACCCTGGCTGGAAGTGATTCTCTTTGCGTTGGCGTGGAGTGCGCTGGCTATTCCGCTCTGGCATTTGACCGCGGGAGGCAAGGGGCATGGCCAGGGGACGCGCGAGGAGAGGCAGGAGGCCCGTCAATCGAGTCCGGTTCGTGCCTGGGCGAGCCTGCGGTTTGCGCAGGCGCCGGACTATGCCGTGCTGCGCGTAGGGACGCAGGCGTTGCTGTCGGTCACGTCACCGGTTCCGCTGCGCGTCGATGCGGACGTGCTTTTGCCACTGGTGGAGGGGCATGTGGTCGTGACGGTAGACGCCGGCTGGCCGCCAGGCGTTGAGGCCGGCGTGGTGGAGTTGACGCTTGAGCCGGACGGGTTACCCGGTCAGGCGCGGCATGCCTGGGGGACGGGGGCGCTGTCGGACACCTGGGAGTTTCAATGGACGCCGTAGACCCCATACACGCCATGCCACATGTGCATGAAACGGGGAGTGATGCCGGACCGCACGCACTCGCTGTGCGTGGGCTGCATGTTCACTATGGCCAGGTCTGCGCGCTGCACAATGTCTCGTTCCAAACCTGCTGTGGGCGCACGGTGGCGTTGGTGGGGGGCAATGGCGCGGGCAAGAGTTCGTTGATGAAGGCGATTGTGGGGCTCACGCCCTCCACGGCGGGATCGGTCTGGTGGCGCGGGCGGCCCCTCGAAGTGCGCACGCACGAGATTGCCTATTTGCCTCAGCGCGAACGGATTGATTGGAATTTTCCGATCACGGTCCGCGGGCTGGTCGAGATGGGGCGGTATGCGCACGTGGGCGTGTGGCACAAGTTTGCGGCCGTTGATCGTGCGGCGGTCGAACGGGCGCTGAGCACCATGCGCATGGTCGAGTTCGCGAATCGGCAGATCAACGCGCTATCCGGCGGACAGCAGCAGCGGGCTTTTATCGCACGGGCGCTGGCGCAGGAGGCGCATGTGCTGCTGCTCGATGAACCCTATGCGGGGCTGGATCAGCCGTCGCAGGAAATTTTGACGACACTGCTGAAAGAACTGGCCCACAACGGAAGTTTAATCATCGCCGCCCACCACGACCTGCGTTCGATTGGCGGGATTTTTGATGAGGTGCTGATGCTCAATCGCGAGTCCGTGGCCTTTGGCGCACCGCGTGACGTGATGACGGACGCAAATCTGAACAGGGCATTTGGCGGATGACGACAACGCAACATGTGCTTGATTACGCCTTCAATCAGCGCGCCATTCTGGCGGGCGCGATGATTGGTTTTCTGAATGGGTATCTGGGCGGTTATGTGGTGCTACGGCGTGCGGCGCTATTCGCCGGGGAGTTGTCGCACACGCTGTTTCCGGGCATCGCGCTGGGCGCGTTGCTGGCGGGTTTAAATCCGCTAAGTGCGCTGGTGGGGGCCACCGTGATGGCACTGGTGGTGGGCCTGGGGGCGCAGGGCATGGCCAGCGGTTCGCGGCTTGACCACAACACGACATTGGCGATTCTGGCGACGGCGGCGTTCGGTGGTGGACTGCTTGTATTGCGGCATCTGGGTTTGTATGTGCGCTTGGAGGATTATCTGTTCGGCAACATTCTGGGGCTTTCCGATTTCGATCTGTGGTTCACGTTTGGGGTGGGACTGCTCACAATGGTCGCGCTGCTAGCCTGGCAGCGCCCCTTGTTGTTGTTCCTATTTTCGCGCGACGTCGCCAGTACGCAGGGGGTGTCGGTGGTGCGGATGGATTTTTTGCTCGCCGCACTACTGGTGCTGACGATGATCACGTCGCTGCAGGCGGTCGGCGCCATACTGACGCTAGGGTTGCTGGTGGCTCCGGCGGCGACGCTGTATCTGTTTCTCGAATCACCTCGTGGCATTCTGTGGGGTGGGGGTTTGATCGGCGCCGTGGTTTCCGTGGGCGCGGTTTTTTTGTCCAATTGGTGGAATGTTCAGACGGGGGCGACGATTGTGTTGCTGCTGGGCGGGATCTTTGTGGCCGCGTATGTGGTCAGTCCGCAGTATGGGCTGCTGGGCCAATTGCGGCGGCGGTTGCGACCACGGCATGGGGGGGTGTGAGAATCGCCCGTCACCTCGGTGCTTTCCCCGGGGGAGAGGATGTCGGATGGGGGATGGTACGCAGGAGCCGCGACTCCCGCGCCCTTCAAGGGAGATGGTCGGGGTGAGGGCGTTTGACGCGGAGTATTTCAGTCAGTTTCGCCTTCCTCTTGACCCTGCCTGGGCGTGGCGGTAAAAAATCTGCTTTCGGGAGGTCACGTCATGAGCGGGAGCAAGCTTGAGATAATTTGCGGCGCATGCGGCGAGGATGCCTTGCTGCGGCGTGAGCCCGTGTTTGAGGGATTCAAGAAAACGGGTGAGCGACTTTCCTGTTCCGCCTGCGGGCATGTCTACGATTCCGAGGATGAAGTGCCGTTCAAGGCGTCACGCCGGGCGCAGGTATTTACGGATGCGGATCGGACGGTGGATGTGGCTGTCTTCAGGGAGGAAGAGCGGGCGCGCTGCTGCCGATATTGTGTGAACTATGTGATCAATCCCTTCACGCAGTGGTGCAGCCTGCATCGTCGCGATGTCGAAGCCACGGACATTTGTGACCAGTTCAAGCGGAAGCCGCCAGAAAAGCCGCCAGAGAAACCGAAGGACAAGCCGGTGCGTCCACTTTAGTGTGGCGCGTCTTACGTTTCCTTGCGTATGGCGCGTGCGGTAGAGCCGACTTCATGTCGGCGATGGCCGGCGTAAAGCCGGACCTACTAAGTCGGACATAAGCCAGAGGGCCTTCGATGTGCGATATCAGCCCGGCAGGCTGCGCGTTTTGAAGCCGCGTTGGCGTTGGGCTTCGTAGAGCAGGATGGTGGCGGCGCTGGCGACATTCAGAGAATCGGCCTGACCGAGCATGGGAATCCGCACGCGCACGTCGGCAGCCTGCTGCCATGCCTCACTCAAGCCGTACTGCTCCGTACCAACGATGATGGCGGTCGGGCGGGTGAGGTCCATATCGGTGTAGAGGGCCTCGGCGGCGGGCATGGCCGCGACGAGCTGAATCCCGCGCGTGTGCAACCATTGCAATGTTTCGTCGGTGGGCGCTTCCACGACGGGTACGGAAAAGAGCGTACCGATGCTCGCCCGGACCACGTTGGGGTTGTAGATGTCGGTACAACGGTCGCAGACAAGGACGGCATGGACGCCGGCGGCGTCGGCGGATCGCAGGATGGTGCCAAGATTCCCGGGTTTCTCGATGGACTCGGCGACGATCAAGAGGGCATTCGCGGGGACATCGAGGGTCGCCAGGGTGGGTCGCGGTTGTTTGGCCACGGCCAGCAAGCCGTCGGGCCGGTCGCGGTAGGACATTTTTTGAAAGACCCCGGCGGCGCACTCAAAGAGTTGGACACCCTGCGCTTCGCAGCGCGCGATCAGGGCAGGTTCGTTTTCGCCCTGAAACAGCTCGGGGGCAAAGTACAATTCGACGGGAAAGAACTGATTGTCCAGCGCCCGCTTGATTTCGCGATAACCCTCGATCAGCAGGAGGCCGAGCGCGTCGCGATGTGAACGCTGGCGGAGTTTTACCGCATCCTTGACGCGCGGATTGGTGAGGCTGGTGATGCGCGTTGCCATGGCGCCTCGCGGGAGGTTCAGGGCAGCCCGGTCAGGAAAATGGTTACGGCCTTCACGTTCGATTCGGAATCGACCAGATTCAGGACCACGGAGCCGGAAACATTCGTGGACGTGTAGGTGTAGGTGGTGCTGGCGCCGCTGGCTGGGAAAATGCCCCCGAGTCCCGTGTCGCCGGTGAGAAGCCAGCTTGTGTAGGTGCCGGAACCACCCGACGCCACGAAGGTTTGCACCGTATCGCTCTGGTTCAGGGTGTCGCCGTTTGGCGAGATGGTGAGTGTTGAGCCTCCGCCGGTTGACGATCCACCGCCGCCCGTGCTGCCCGACTTGCGCAAGTGTTCAATGACAGCTTCGGCGGTATCGACGAAACCGGATGAACTCGTGGTGGTGTTCGAGCCGTCGGTGGTTGTGCGACCCGAGCCGAGCGTGGACGTTACGGTCAGGTGCTGCACCACGGCCGTCGAGTTGGAAGATGCGTCAAATCGGCTGATATAGGTTGTGATGGGGCCATCTTTGCGCGTCAGCGTGCCGAGGGAGGCATCGGAGAGTTTCCACGTGTAGTTAAAACCTCCCGAGGCGGTGAATTCCTGTGACTGGTTGACCTGTAGCCCGATGGCGTGCGGCTCAACGCGGACGCCGTTATCCTCTGAAGACTGCGTTTCGCAGCCCGTTTGCAGAACGACGGCGCCCAGGACCAGCAATGCCACACATGGAAGAAGGATATGTTTCATTTGGGAATGGAATCCTAGCGCAGGGCTCGCTAGGATGTCAAACAATGTGGACGTACCTTAACAGCGAGATATCCGAAACGCAGATGCTGCGGAGGCCAGCGGGTGGCGGCCGAATGCCCTTCCGGCTGATTCCGCTGCTGCTCGTGCTGGCGCTCCCGAATGCTGGCGCGGCGGAGACCGCGGTGTTGCTGGACGGCGTGGCCGCGCATGTGAACAAACACGTGATCACGGTGGGGGATGTGCTGATTCTCATGGAGCCTACGCGCCGGCAGCTGAGCGGGCGACTGACGGGGCTGGAGTTGCAGAAGCGGCTGGCGGAGGAGTATCAACTGACGTTGGATGGGCTGATTGACCGCTTTGTTGTGCTGGACGCCTACGAGAAGGGTGAGGGGCGCATACCCGATTGGGCGGTGGATAAGCGGGCGGACGAGGTCATTCGCGAGTCCTTTTCCGGCGACCGGCAGTCCCTGCTCGACGCGTTGGCGGTTGAAGGCATGACGTACAAAGATTGGCGCAAGAAGATCAATGAGCAGATGATTGTGGCATCCATGCGCAGCACAACGGTCGAGCAGAATGTATCCATCGCACCGGATGAGTTGCAACGCCACTACGACGCCCATCAGGCGAAGTTTGCGACGCCGGCCAAAACCCATCTCCGCCTGATTGTGATCAAGCGGACGGGAACCAACGTTGCCGCGCGGGCGACAGCAGAGTCAGCGCTGGCACGCGTCCGCGGGGGAGAAGATTTCGGTGAGGTGGCAAAGGATGTTTCGCAGGGAATGAAGGCCGGCGAGGGTGGCGACTGGGGCTGGGTTGAAGCTGGCACCCTGCGCCCCGAGTTGACTGCGGCTGTGGCGGACATGGCGCCAGGAACCGTGAGCGACATCATCGAGACCGATGCGGATCTTTATCTCATCGAAGTTCTGGAGCAGCAGCCAGCGGCGACGCCGTCGCTCGCGGATGCGCGTGTGGATATCGAAAATGTGCTGCGGATGGAACGGGCTGAGGCGATTTACAAGGACTGGATGGCACGGCTGCGCCAGGATTCCTACGTGCGCGTATTTGACCTGAATATGTTTTAGTGTGGTGATGGCGGGGCGCGTCCGATGGGCCCACGGGCGCGCTTGCGGGACGGATGTATGTGGTTCCGAAAAGGCACGCCATGATCCCGCTTGCGTCTTCTGATGGGGCCCCAGCCGATCTGGACGTCTTGCGTCCCTCCGTGGTGCGGCAACTGCTGGCGGATTCAGAATTCCGGCCCAGCAAAGCGCTCGGGCAGAGTTTCCTGATCGACCGTAATATCCGGGATCTCATCGTACGCGCGGCGGCGATTGCCGCAGACGACGTGGTGCTGGAAATTGGCGCGGGACTGGGTGCCTTGACGGAAGTCCTGCTTACGCAGGCGCGCATCGTGATTGCGGTGGAGAAGGATTCACGGCTGCACGGGTTCTTGCAGGAACGGTTTGCAGTGCAGCAGAACCTGCGGCTGATGCATGCGGACATGCTGGATGTCGCGCTTCCTGACTTGCTGTGCCTGCCGGGTTGTGGCGGAGGGATTCAGCGGGTCGTTTCCAATTTGCCCTATTCCGTGGGGAGTCGCATCCTGGTGGACCTGGCGCGGGCAGTTGATGCGCCGGGCCTGATCGTGGCCACGGTGCAGAAGGAAGTGGGGGCGCGACTGGTGGCGGGGGCGGGCACGTCCGAATACGGCATGTTGAGCCTTTGGATGCAGGCACGCTATGACGTGGACATTGTGCACACGGTCGGGCCGCGGTGCTTTTATCCGGAACCCGAGGTGAAGTCGGCCGTGGTGCGGCTGGTCCGGCGCGTGGGGGATGTGCGGCCGCCCGATTCGTTCTATGCCCAGACGCGTCTGGCGTTTGCACAGCGTCGGAAGCAACTGGTCAATTCGCTGGCAGGTGCGGGAAACAATGTGGATGCGATTCGCGCGGCACTGGGGGGAATCGGTGTGGATGGGCAGGTGCGGCCCGAGAATCTTTCGGCGCAGCAGTGGCGTGCGCTGGTGGAGGCGCTGGATGGGATGCGGCGGTAGCGTGCAAATGTGGCCGGCGAAAAGCCGGCAATATGGGGCAAGGCGATGGTCGGCATGAAGCCGGCCCTGCGGCAGGGGAACTGGCGGAAAAGGGGAGATGCTGTTCGGGCACGTCTCGCGTTCGATTGACAGGCTATTGGGGTGGGGGTAGATACCGAATCACGGAAACATGCGTATGTCAGACCCCGCCACCCCTATGATGCAGCAGTATCGCCGAATCAAGGCGGAGCTGCCGGAAGGAATTATCCTCTTTTTTCGTCTCGGCGATTTTTACGAGATGTTCTTCGAGGATGCGAAGGTGGCGGCGCCCATTCTGGACGTGGCCCTGACCAAGCGCCACGACGTGCCCATGTGTGGCGTGCCGTTTCATGCGGCGGAATTATACTTGTCCAAATTGATTCGGGCGGGACAGAAGGTTGCCATCTGCGATCAAGTGGAGGATCCGGCGACGTCGCGGGGGATCGTGCGGCGCGAAGTCACGCGCGTGGTGACGCCCGGCACGGTGCTCGAAGAAAACATCCTCAATGGGCAGGAGCCGAATTATCTCGCAGCCATCTATGCATCGGGTGAGGCGTTCGGCCTGGCGCTGATTGAATTATCCACGGGCCAGTTTGTGGTCGAGGAGCTGGCCAGCGCGGACGGTCTGCGGGATAGTTTGCGGCGTGCATCGCCGGCCGAATGTCTGGTGCCTGAAGGCCAGCAGGCGCGGCCGGAATTTCTGGCGGCCGTGGCGGCGAGCGCCGGCATGCAGGTGACCCTGGTGGAGGACTGGACCTGTGACTATGACGCGGCGCGGGATACGCTCGTGCGGCATTTCGGTGTGCATTCGCTGACGGGGTTTGGCTGCGAGGGGAATCGGGTGCTGGTGGGGGCGGCCGGCGCGGCGCTGCACCATGTCCGTGAGGCCTTGCGCCGACATGTGGCGCACGTACGTGGCTTGCAGGTGCGCCAGACCGGGGATTTTCTGCTGCTGGATGAAACGACCTGCGGCAATCTCGATCTGGTACCACAGCGGGGGCGGGACGGGGCGCCGACGCTGCTGCGGGTGCTGGATGTCACCCGAACCGCGATGGGGAGTCGCCGGCTGCGGGAATGGATCCTGCAACCGCTGGCGAATCTGGAAGCCATTCGCGGCAGGCACGACGCGGTCGAGGCGCTGACCAAGGGGCGGGCGGCGCTCAGCGCGGTGCGGGATGCGCTGGCGCAAGTGCGCGACATGGAACGGCTGATGGCGCGTATCGGGGCGGGCAGCGGGAACGCGCGCGACGTGCAGGCCGTGCGACAATCGCTGGAGCATCTGCCGGCGGTACGCGATGCGGCGGCCGGGCTCGCGGCCACGGAGTTGCGTGCGCTGGCGGGGCGGATCACGCCGCAGCCGGAACTGGTGGCGCTGATCAGGCGGGCGCTCGTGGACGAACCACCGGCGCTCCTCCGTGAGGGTGGAATATTTCGCGAAGGCTACCACGCGGAACTGGATGCATTGCGTGTGGCGGCCACACAGGGGCGCCAGTGGCTGGCGGAATATCAGATGCGCGAGCAGGCGCGGTCAGGCATCAAGACGCTCAAGGTGCGGCACAACAGAGTATTTGGGTACTACATCGAGGTCTCCAAGGGGCAGAGCGACAACGTGCCGGCGGACTACACGCGCAAGCAGACGCTGGTGAACGCGGAGCGGTTTGTGACGCCCGAGTTGAAGGATTACGAAACGCGCATTCTGGGGGCGATGGACCGGTCTCTGGCGCTGGAGCAGGAGTTGTTTGTGGCGCTGCGTGCGCAGGTGGTTGCCGAGGCGGCGGTGATTCAGGCGTCCGCGCAGGCGGTCGCGGACCTGGACGTGCTGGCGGCGCTGGCGGATCGGGCGCTGGCGCTGGGTTACGCGCGGCCGGAGATGACGGCGGATGACCGCATGCACATTCGTGGTGGGCGGCATCCCGTGGTGGAGCAAATGCCCGACGCCGAGCGATTCGTGTCCAATGACACCCTGCTCGACTGCCGTGAGAACCAGTTGATCATCATCACGGGCCCGAATATGGCCGGAAAGTCCACCTACATCCGGCAGGTGGCGCTGATCAGTGTGATGGGGCAGATGGGGTCATTTGTGCCGGCGGATGCCGCGGTGCTGCCGGTGATTGATCGCGTGTTCACGCGCGTGGGCGCCAGTGATGATCTGGCGCGCGGGCGGAGCACTTTTTTGGTTGAGATGCAGGAGACGGCGAATATCCTGCACAACGCGACGGCGCGCAGCCTGATCGTGCTCGACGAGATCGGGCGCGGGACCAGCACGTTTGACGGGATCAGCATCGCTTGGGCGGTGGCGGAATTCTTGCATAACGAAACGCGCGTCAAGGCCAAGACCCTTTTTGCCACGCACTACCACGAATTGACGGATCTGGCGCGCACGCTCACCGGCGTGAAGAACTACAACGTGCTGGTACGCGAGAAAGACGATCACATTGTCTTCCTGCGAAAAATTGTGCGCGGTGGCGCGGACAAGAGCTATGGCATTCAGGTGGCGCGGCTGGCCGGGATGCCGGATGCGGTGATCAGTCGGGCCAAGGAAATTCTGGCAAACCTGGAAGAAGGCGAGCTGGGGGAGCAGGGGCAACCT
>JAQCIA010000051.1 GCA_027620105.1 Verrucomicrobiota bacterium
GCCGTATTGCAACACTATTAGGGAATCGTTCTACTAGGACTGTGGGTATTTGTTCCAGATGCAAGGAATGAGACTCCCACAAGAGGCGAGGTTGTTTCGGACGGGCCACGCTCCGGCAGTTGGCGTGCTGCGCTTGACAGTTGGCGTGCTGCGCTTGAGGGAAAGAACGGGACTCTTCTCGCACAAGTCGATGACGAGATTGGCAATGGGATGCTTGCGACGGGGAGAATCGCAAACGGGCTTGAAGATGGCGAATGGCTGTTCGATCGGCGCAAGGAGGGGAGAATGGTCGTCCTATTCAAGCAAGGATATGAAGTCAGGCGATGGAAACAAGGCGTAGGGGTCACGTCTCAACACTCAACAACGGACATCGGGGTCACTCTCGCCTATCGTCATTTGATTTGGTCGCCCCTGATGGCCGCCGCCTACGCGCCAGGACGCCGACGGCGCCCGCACCGACTGGGCCTACGACAGCTTTGACCAGTTGGTCTCCGCTGCCCGCACGAACAGCCCCAACGGCGCCGCCGACGCGGCTTATCAGCATCAATATCAATACGATCTTGTCGGCAACCGCCTCCACGAGGACCGCGGCCGCCAGGACTTGGACGGCGCCTTCAACAACCTGAACCAGCTCACGCATTTGACCTTTGGTGGCCAAATCAAACAGGGCGTAGGGGTCACGTCTCAACACTCAACAATGTGCTTGCGTGCTGAGTGCTTTTGTGGGGGGCAGTGGGGCAGCCCTCAAGAATAAAGATTGCGATGGATGAGTAGCCATGACTCAGAATAATGGGGTCAGTGTTACACCTTCCACACACGCATTGACGCCGGGGTGTGGACAGCGTGTGATGCGTGCATGGCAAGGCCGCTTCGTGTACCGGTGAATGACGCTCGGTAGCATGTCTTCGGCCGCGGCTGGGAGCGACGGGCGATTTTCGGTGACGACCGCGGTCGGGAGCATTTCCTGGAGCTTCTGGGTGGGCTTGAGGGTGCGTACCGGTTTGTGATCCATGCCTATGTGTTGATGGAGAACCATCACCACCTGATCGTGCAGACCCCAGACGCGAACCTGAGTCGCGGGATGCAGTGGTTAAACACCAGCTAGAGCGCCTGGTAGAATGCACGCCATTCGCGTGGGGCCGCCCGCTTCTTCTCTGGGCTTTGCGCCGGCACGGTGGCGTGACGGTGCGATAAGCTGGGGAACTCGCTAGCGGGATGCGCGTGAGCGCCGTGAACATGGCCATTCAACGATTCTGCGAGCAGGACCATGCCGCGCGATTGCAAATGGAGTTGAGCGAGGTGCGCCAATCGTGGAGTGTGCAACACTGACCCCTATGCCTAGGGGACATTACAGAAAATTGGTGATGCGGTGGCGGGCGGTGGCTTGTTTGTAAAAGGGGGGCTTTGTGATTTGGCCGGGAAGCGCGTCGCGGGCGGTTTTTAGCTGTACCGCGTTGGCTTCGTTTGCGTGAGCCTTGTCCACATAGCCGAGGGCGATGGCGTAACCCAGGGATGGCGCAAAGCTACCGCTGGTAACAGTGCCGATTTTTTCGCCAGCGGGCGAGAGGATGCCATCACCGGCCCGCGCGGCACGGCGATCGGTGAGGGCAATCCCCACCAACGCCTGCATGTGTTTTGATGAATCGCGCAGGGCCGCGGCACCGACAAAGTTCTTGGTGTTGGCGATGGCGGTACTGAATCCGGCTTCGGCGCCATTCCGATTCACATCCAATTCGTGTCCGTACAATGGCATCCCGACTTCAAGCCGCAGCGTATCCCGCGCGCCTAGTCCGGCCGGAATGGCGCCCGCAGTCAGGCAGGCATTCCAGAGCCGTTGTGCGACGCTTGTATCGACATACAGTTCGAATCCGACTTCACCGGTGTAGCCGGTGCGGCTGATGAGCAACTCATGTCCGGCGTATGCATTCTGCATGAATCGGTAATAGCGTAGGTCGGTGACGGGCAGGGCCAGCAGTTTGGACGCGAGGCGGACGCTGCCGGGGCCCTGAATATCGATTTTCGCCGTGTCGTCTGACCAGTTGGCGATGAAGGTGTCGGGCGAGAGGTGGGCGGAAATCCAGGCGAAGTCATCGTCCTGCGTGCCGGCGTTGACGACGATCATGAAGGCATCGGTGGACAGGCGATACAGGATCAGGTCGTCGCGCACGCCGCCGTCCTCGTTGCAAAGCAGGCCGTAGCGGCATTGGCCGACGGCCATGGAAGGCACCTCGCACGAGACGAGCTTGTCCAGATCCGTCGCCACGGACTGCCCTTGCAGGAAAAATTCGCCCATGTGGCAGGTGTCAAAAATCGCCGTGCCTTCGCGACAGGCCAGATGTTCCTGAAGAATGCTGGTGTATTGGATCGGCATGTCGAAACCGCCGAACGGCGCCATGCGCGCCCCGAGGGCGAGATGGTTGGCGTGCAGGGGCGTGCGGCGCAGCGGCGCGGTTGTTTGCGGCGATTCCACGCGGCATCCTAGCGGCGCGGGGAGCGGCCCGCAAGCGCGGCGGCTGCGAGCGCGTGGAGGGGTCGCTTGCGGCGAGCGTGTGGCGGAACGGGTCGAACGGATCGCGCGTGATGTGGCCCCGTCTGCGGCGTTGTCACGGGCGGCGCATACGCGGGTATAGCGCCGCCCGCACCGCCGCCGAATCCGAGGCCACCTGACGCGCTCCCGTTCGAGTCCTTCGTCCGACTCAGGACAGCCCGTTCCGCCACACGTTTGCCATCGCCCGTCGCGGACTCGGGCGATTTCGGTTTAGAAGATGAATAGGCCGGACAGCGCTTCCGTTGGAGTAACGCCCGCAGGGCGGTGGTGGTTTGTGCGCGGTCCATCTGACCGGAGGCCACGGCGAGCGTGAGTGTCTTCCATTCTAGCGAGTCCGGTGGCAGCGAAATGCCATTGAGGCGCAAGAAGGTTAGGCAGGCGCCGAGCGCGGCGCGCTTGTTGCCGTCGTGGAACGGGTCATTGCGGCTCAAATAGAAGAGGTAAGCGGCGGCGACCTCGGCGAGATCGCGAAAGAGAGACTTCCCGCGAACGCCGGCGCGCGGCGCGGCCACGGCGGACTCGAGAAGCGCCGGGTCGCGGAGAGCCTTCGAGCCGCCAAAGCGGGCAATCGCCGCGGCGTGAATCTCTCGCGCCAGATCCGTTGAGAGGTGCAAACAATCGTCAGGCGTGGCACTCATGCCAGTTTCTTCAGCGTCCGGGCGTAGTCCTTCATCGTCGCGTTGATGGCGCGCGACACTTCAGGTCGTGAGGGTTGTGGGCGCATGGGGGTGAGCGTGATCGTCCCACCGGCGTGAATTTCGACGTTCACAGTGTCGCCGGCCTTTAGGTGGGCCAATTCCAGGAGCGCCGTGTCAAAGATGACGCCGTGCGAGTTGCCGATTTTGGTGATGGTCTTGATCATGCAGGTAATACTATGTTTTACGGCCGCGTGTGTCAAGGGCCGTGAGGTTTGGTGGTTGGTGATTCTGCATGTTCCGTCCCCCGGGTGGGGCGGCCGCCGGTTTCACGCTCGGGCGTCGGGCAAGCAGCACCACGGGCGATTCACCGCCTCGGCGGACGTGGAGGCGTAACATATGATGGTCCCCATCCCGGGATGGCCTGGACGGTCATAGTAGCGGGGATGTAACTGGCGTCGAGTTCCTCGCGAGCGCGAGGCGTACCTCGATACTTTTGTATGCGTCGATTCCCTCGTGTGCGTGGGCGAGGCGTTCGTCCTCTGGCGTAACATGTAACGCTCGCCTTTAAGTCGATCTTCGAGCCCTGGGGGGTGCCGATTGGCGCCAGTCCATACCCTTCCGGGGCGGGGGCGTTAGATCTAACGCTCCATGCCCGGAGTGGTGGGGGTTGCGTGACCCATCCGTTGCCCGGCGCGTCGCCATACCTCGGCATCATGGACCACACGTGTTCGGTCCTCTGTTCTCGCCAACCCTTGTGCACCAGATAACGTGACGATCAATAATTACTGCCAGGGCAGTGTTTGTTTTGTGAATGCATGCGGAAGCATGATTTATTCAGAGAATAGATCGATTATTTCTGCCTCGGCAGTAAAAACAGCATTCGCGCTTGATCTCGGATGAGATCATCGATAAATTACTGTCATAGCAGTAATAATCCAGGTGTACATAACATGAAAGCAGCATCAGAAATCGGTAAGACCGTGAGATTTCACAGGAAAAGCGCGGGTTTGACCCAGCTTGATCTCGCCAGCATGGCCGGGGTTGGCAAGGCAACCGTGTTCGACATCGAAAAAGGCAAGGCGTCAGTCCAGTTTGACAAGCTGCTCAAGATCCTAGCGGTGCTCAATATTACACTTGAGCCAACCAGTCCGCTCATGTCGGCGGCGATGGGGACTGGACAAGAACATATAATAAGCAATATTAATATATCATAAACGATTTATAACTCATTATTATGACACCAGGCGCTAAATCATCATCGCGCCGCGCTCGGATTCTTGTCCATGGCTTACCGGCCGCCACGCTGGAGGAATTGGAGGGGCGCCGTTATCGGCTGACCTATGATGAAGGCTATCGTGGACCGGACATCGCGCGGACGCTACCATTGGCCACCCGCGTTTGGGAACTGGTGTCCTTTCCCTCCTTTTTTGAAGGGCTGCTGCCGGAAGGGGATATGTTCGAATCGCTGCTGCGGTTGCACAAGCTGGATCGAAGCGACCTCTTCGGCCAGTTGCTGGCAGTCGGGCGGGACGTGGTAGGCGCGGTGACGGTGGAGGAGCTTACTGCGTGAACATCTGTCCGATTGCCTACATCCCTTGCGGCGATGTTCGCTATTCGCGCGAGGGGCTGCGGATCTTGGATCCCAGGCTGACGCGCTTGCAGGACTTTCCACACGACGCGGCCCAGCAACGGCGCGAGGCGCTGTTGCGGACAGGTCGGATGTCCATTGCCGGTGTGCATCCGAAATTGAGCACCGTCCTCGACGTGGACGAGGGCTTGTTCTGCCTTGTTGATCAGGGCGGGCGGTTCATCATCAAACCGCAGCATTCGGATTGGCCGCAGTTACCGGAAAACGAAGGGCTGACGATGCGCCTGGCCTCCGTCGCGGGGTTGGACGTTCCCGTAAGTGGGCTGGTGCGCTGCCGCGACGGCTCGTGGAGTTACTTCGTCAAGCGCTTTGACCGGCTGGGGCGCGGTCTCAAGAAAGCACTGGAAGATTTTGCGCAGCTTGCCGGAGCGACGCGCGACACCAAGTACGACTCGAGCATGGAACGCGTGGCCAAGCTGATCGAGCAGCACTGCACGTTTCCGATGGTCGAGAAGGAACGGCTGTTCCGTCTGGCGTTGTTCAGCTTTCTGGTTGGGAACGAAGATCTGCACCTCAAGAACTTTTCGGTGATCACGAATGGACCGAAGGTGCTGCTCTCGCCGGCCTACGACCTGCTGTCCTCGACGGTCGCATTTCTCGCGATGGGAAAGGCCGCGGACGCAATCGAAGAACTGGCATTGCCGCTGGCCGGCAAGAAACGCAATCTGACGCGCACGGATTGGGTTGATTACTTCGGCGCCGAACGGCTGCGGTTGACCCCCAAAATTATTGACAAGGTTCTCGCCGAACTGGCCGGGGCCATCCCGCGCTGGCGCGAGTTGATCGAAATCAGCTTTCTGTCGGAACGTGGGAAAACCCTTTATCAAGACTTGCTCACCGAACGTGCCGGGCGGATGGGTTGGCCGTCTAAGGCGGGTTGACGCCCGCAACCCCACGGGAGGGGTGGCCGCTCGTGTCGCGCCGTAGCGGTCTCGCGTAGGCGGATGGCCGCCCTTGGGCCGCGTGGCCCATGTATCCGGTTTGAAAAGGCTCTAACCCCCATCGGGCGAAGGTCCGATCACGCGCATTTTCAGGATGGCGGCAGCGGTTTGCAGGCGGTGATCCGTGGTGGCGATCGCGGTGCAATGCAGAAGCGCGGCTGTGGCGAGATGCAGGCCGTCCAGCGTTCGCAGGGCTGTTATGGGGCGCGTTCGGTGGCAGGCGGCGGCGATATCGGCGGCCCGCGTGATGACGTCAGCGCCGACCGGACATAGATGGACGCGGCCCGTGGTCACGTCACGGCGGAAGGCTTTGATCAACTTGCCCGCGCCACCGGCAACCAGATCGCCGCGGGCCTCTTTCTGGAAAAAGGCAAAAGCCAGTTCCGCTTCGATCAGCGCGCTTGCGGTCAGCGGTTCGCCCGCGTTGATGGCCAGGTCCTGCCAGATACTGGAATCGCTTTCGGCGGTGTAGAGCTTGAGCACGCAGGACGTATCCCAGTAGATCACGTCCGTTCGTCCCGAAGCGCATCCATGATGGCCTGGCCGGAATCGCGCTTGCCAACGGAATACTTCTCCCTGATTTCACGCAATTGACGCGCCCACGTCCGATGACCGGATGAGGTCTGCATGGGGATCGGGCACAGTCTGGCGCGTGGCCGGCCACGCACGGTGATGACGGTTTCCTCCCCGCGTGCGGCGCGTTCCACCAGCGCGCTGAGCGTGGCCTTGCTTTCTCTGAGGCTTTTGATCATGTGACCAATGTAGTTACATGATAATGGATTGGCAAGGGGGAATTTGTCGGGGATTGGATGTCGTCCCCGACGCCGTACGAATTCCGGGTAATGGGCCACGTTGAAACTGGGTTGACGGGAGGGGCGGCCGCCTGACCGCCCATGGGTCGCAGCACCGCACGCACGGCGCCTGCGGGCTCACCGAGTTCGAGAAAATGAAAAAATGAACCCCGATTTCAAGGCAGCCCACTGCCGTGGCCGCGGGCGGTGGATGTGGCAGACAGGGCTGTATCCCTGCGGCCGAGTTGTCCGCAGGCGGCCATGATGCTGCGACCGCGCGGGTGACGGCGTTTCACAAACAGACCGGCCGCGCTGAGCCAGCCACAAAACGCATCCACCTGTTCGCGCGTCGGCGTGGTGAAGGGCACGCTGCTGCCACCGTTGTATGGTATGACGTTGATGCGCACGCGCAGACCATCCAGATAGCTCGCCAATTCCCGGGCATGTGTTTCGGAATCGTTGACCCCTGCCAGCAGCACGTACTCCACGAGGATGACACCGCTCTTGCCCAATGGATAGTCGCGCAGTGCTTCCTTCAGGCGGGCCAGTGGATAGCGCACATTGATCGGCATGAGTTTGGTGCGCAACTGGTCGTTGGCGGCATGAATCGAGACCGCCAGGCGCAGGTTGGGAAAGTCGTGCGTGGCCAGCTGGCGGATGCCGTCCACGTGTCCAGCGGTGGATACGGTGATGCTGCGGCAGGCAATGTTCAAACCGCGCTGATCCCGCAGGACGTGCAGGGCCTGAATCACGGCGGGCAGGTTGTCCATCGGTTCGCCCATGCCCATGAATACGATATTATCCACGGGGCGATTCAGGAGGAAGCGGGCGGCGTAGACCTGCCAGACAATTTCCTCGGGCGTGAGGTTGCGCAGGATGCCCATTTCGCCGGTGATGCAGAAGCGGCAGCCCATGCGACAGCCAACCTGCGAGGAGACGCAGAGCGTCAGGCGCTGCTTGTCGGGGATGAGCACGGATTCAATGACGTGCGCATCCGGCAGGCGCGTGCTGAATTTCAGCACGCCCGCAGCTTCGTGACGCGCGGCGATTTCGCAGCGGGGGAAATGGATTTGCGTGGCGAGGGCGGTGGCTAGTGCCGGGGCCGCCGCGAACGCGGGCAGGTCTGCAAAGGTGGTCGTGCCCGTGCGAAAGACGTGGCGATAGGCGGCGATGGCCGCTTCCGGGCCGCCACCGTGGCGCGCGCGCACGGCGGCTTCAAATTCGGAACAGGTCATGGAGAGGATTGCGAGCGTCTCCATTGACGTTGCGGGTGTGTCTGGCATGTGCCGAAATTCCTACGGTTCGCGACCCCTCGCCGCGGCGGTTCGGAATTGCGATCCGCGTGGCGACTACCTGTCGTGACGTTTAGATTATCGCGATTCGCGCTTCTGCCGCAACTGTTCCATGTGTTGCGGTGATTCGGCGTCGTCGGTGGGATCGAGACGCAAGGCTTCGTCGACAAGGGTAGGTGCGGGTGCGATCATGCCCCTTTTGAATGATTGCCGCACGCAGTAGGCTACGACAGCGCTGAATCCCTGCTTCGGATCAGGCGCGGTATTGGGGCAGGTCTTCGGGGGGGATGTCGCGGAGGCGGCGCAGGGCTTTGTCTCTATCGCTAACTGTTGGGTCTTTGAGTACCCAGTCGATCCCGATATCCGGGTCCGACCAGAGCAGACCGCGGTCATCGGCGGGCACGTAGTATTCCGTGCATTTGTACATGACATCCGCTTTTTCGCTGAGCACGCTGAAGCCGTGGGCGAAACCTGGCGGGACGTAGAGCTGGGCGCGGTTCTGGTCGGAGAGGGTCTGGCCGACCCAACGTCCAAAGGTGGGGGATCCCACGCGCATATCCACGGCCACATCAAAGATCGTCCCCCAGATGACGGAGACGAGCTTGCCCTGCGGGCGCCGCAACTGGTAGTGCAGCCCGCGCAGGATACCGGCGCGGGAGTGCGAATAGTTGTCCTGTACAAAGGGGCCGGGAATGCCGCAGGCGGCGTAGCGCTCCTGGCTGAAGGTCTCCATGAAAAAACCGCGCGAATCCTGGAACACCTTGGGCGTGATCAGGAGGACTTCCGGTATATCTGTGGGATCGCACTGCATGGGGCGTTTGGTCAGGTGCCGTACTGCTCCTTGATCCACTTCTGATAGTCACCACTGCGCACGGCCTGGATCCAGGCTGAGTTGTCCAGGTACCAGCGGATGGTTTTGCGGATGCCGGTTGCAAACGACTCTGCGGGTTGCCAGCCGAGTTCCTGCTCGATCTTGCCGCAGTCGATGGCGTAGCGCCGGTCGTGACCCGGCCGGTCCTTGACGTAGGTGATCAGTTCGCGGCGGCGCTTACCGCCGGGCAGTGCGGGCGCCATTTCATCCAGTAGATCGCAAATCGCATGGACCACGGCCAGGTTCTGCATTTCGTTGCGACCGCCGACGTTGTAAGTCTCGCCGCGCTTGCCCCGCTGCATGATGGCCCAGACGGCGGTGCAGTGATCGCGCACGAAGAGCCAGTCGCGCACGTTCAGGCCATCGCCGTAGACGGGCAGGGCCTTGCCCTCGAGCGCGTTCAGGATCATCAGGGGAATCAGTTTTTCGGGAAATTGGAACGGGCCGTAGTTGTTCGAACAGTTTGAGACGGTGACGGGCAGTCCGTAGGTGTGGTGATAGGCGCGCACCAGATGATCCGACGAGGCCTTGGAGGCGGAGTAGGGACTGTTGGGCTGGTAGGGCGTCGTCTCCACGAAGAATCCCGTATCGCCGAGACTACCGAAGACTTCATCCGTGCTGACGTGGTGAAAGAGGCTGATGCGCTGCTGGCGCTCGCGAGCAAGCTGCAGCAGGTTGTAGGTGCCGATGATGTTCGTCTGGATGAAATCATCGGGCCGGGTGATGGAGCGATCCACATGCGATTCGGCGGCAAAATGACAAATGGCGTCCACCGCGTGCGTATCGAGGATGCGCGCGACGCCTTCGCGATTGCGGATGTCTTCCTTGACGAAGGTGTAGCGCTTCGGCAGGCGTTCCTCCAAGTCGCGCAGGCTGAGAGGGTTGCCCGCGTAGGTGAGGGCATCCAGGTTGATGATGCGTCCGCGGAAATCGGATTCTTCCAACAGGTAGCGGATGAAATTGGCCCCAATGAAGCCGCACCCGCCCGTAACCAACAAGTTCTGCATGACCAAACCCCTTCGCCATATCCGGCGGGCACACTCATACCCATTCACTTGCCGACGGTCAAGGCGCGGTGCGGTGGGGGCCGAGGTCGGTCAATCCGTGGTGTGAGGCGTGTGGCGTTGCCTGGCCGCGCA